>SSSX01000049.1 GCA_015657735.1 Zoogloeaceae bacterium | reverse complement strand
GGTGTCGATGCTGGTGAGGTCGTCGCGCACCGACTTGCGCGGGCCGCCGCCGTTGCCGAACACCAGCGCGGTGTAGGGCAGGCTGTCGGCGGCGGTGGCGAGCACCGGGGTCTTCTGGACGGTGGTCTTCTTGATGTCGGTAACCTTGCCGAGGATCGGATTGCCCCGGTGGGCGTAGCCGTTGAAGGCCATCGTGTGGTCGTGGTCGGCGGTGACGACGATCAGCGTGTTTTTCAGGTCGACCAGGCCGAGGGCGCGCTTGATGGCGTCGTCGAAGGCGATGGTGTCTTCGAGGGCGCGCTTGGCGTTGGTGCCGTGCAGCGCGTGGTCGATGCGGCCGCCTTCGACCATCAGGAAGTAGCCCTTGCCGTTCTTCGACAGGATTTCGATGGCTTTCTGGGTCATGTCGGCGAGGCTGGGCTCGTCGATGGTGCTGCCGGTCCGGGCGCGGTCGAGTTCGTAGTTGAGGTGGTCCTTGTTGAACAGGCCGACCAGCTTGGTGGTGCCGGCGGGCACGGCCTTGAAGGCGGTGCCGGTGTTGACGTAGGTGTAGCCGGCGGTCTGCAGCAGGGTGGTGAGGTCGACGCCGTCGGTGCGCTTGCCGCCTGCTGCGGTGGGCACGAAGTGGCGCCAGCCGCCGCCGAGCAGGACATCCACGCCGCTGCCGAGGGCCGTGTTGTATTTGGCGCTGCCGGGCACGAACTGGGCGGCGATGTCGTTTTCGCCGTCGCGGTGGCAGAGGTGCGAGTAGGTGGCGGCCGGGGTGGCGTGGGTGACGCGGGTGGTGGTCACCGCGCCGACCGATTTGCCGGCGCCCTTGGCGAGTTCGAGCAGCGTCGGCACCGCGGTGCCGTTGCCGGCGGCCGGGCAGGTCGAGTCGGTGCTGGCGGCGACGTAGGGCGTGGCGCCGTTGTAGGCCCGGGTGTCGGCGCTCATCGAGATGACTTCGTTGTTCATCTTCACGCCGGTCATGTAGGCGGCCATCGACGGGGCGGAGTCGGTGGTCTGGGCGTCGTTGGAGTAGGTTCTGATGCGCGCGGTGCGCTTCAGGGTGTCCATCGTCAGCGCGCCGGCTTCGCCATACTTGTAGATGCGGCTGGCGGTGACGGTGGTGGGGCCCATGCCGTCGCCGAGGAAGAAGATGACGTTGGTGGCCTCGCCGGCGGCGGAGGCGGAGCTTGCCGCGCCGATCAGGGCGATGGCGGCGGCGCAGGTCTTGAAACGGGTTTTCATCGTGGGGGTCTCCGCTTACAGGCCAACCGACTGGCGGATCAGGTTGAAGACTTCGGTGTTGGTGATGACGCCGCTGAAGTTCTCGGCACCGCGACCGATGGCGCCGAGGAAGACATCGGTGCCGCCGTGGGTTTCGCTGCCGGCGGCCATCGGGATGGCGGCTTCCTGGTGATAGGTCTTGTCGGCGACCTGGGCGTCGGTGAGGGCGCCGCGGCTGGCGGGACGGTTCTCGCCGTTGCCGAAGCCGATGATCGTGAAGGGATTGCCGTCGCTGTCCAGGCTGAGAGCGCCATTCACGAAGTTCTTCAGCAGGCCGAGCACGCCGGGGCTGGCGGCGGTGGTGGCGCCGGTGCGGGCGGCGTAGCCGTTGAGAACCAGGGTGTGGTCGTGGTCGGCGGTGACGACGATCAGGGTGTTCTTCAGGTCGACGTCCAGGGTCTTCATCTTGTCGATGGCGGCCTTGATGGCGTCGTCGAAGGCGACGGTGTCCTGCAGCGCCTTCCTGGCGGTGGTTTCGTGCAGGGCGTGGTCGATGCGGCCGCCTTCGACCATCAGGAAGAAGCCGGTTTGGTTCTTCGACAGGATGTCGATGGCCTTGGTGGTCATCTCGGCCAGGCTGGGCTCGACGGTGGCATCGCGGTCGATGTCGTAGCTCATGTGGCTGTTGGTGAACAGGCCGACGAGCTTCTTGGTGGTGCTGGCCGGCGCGGCGTCGAACTCGGTCTTGTTCTTGACGTAGGTGTAGCCGCGGGCGCCGAATTCGGCGGTGAGGTCGCGGCCGTCGGTGCGCTTGCCGCCGGATGCGGTGGGCAGGAAGAACTGGCGGCCGCCGCCGAGAAGGACGTCGACGCCGTCGCCCAGCGCGGTGTTGTAGCCGCTGCCGCCAGGCACGGTCTGGGCGGCGATGGTGTTTTCGGCATCGCGGTGGCAGACGTGGGCGTAGGTGGCTGCCGGGGTGGCGTGGGTGATGCGGGTGGTGGTTACGGCGCCGGTGCCCCAGCCGGCCTTCTTGGCCAGCTCGAGCAGCGTGGTGACGGCGCTGCCGTTGCCGCTGGCCGGGCAGGTGCTGTCGGCGCCCGAGAGGTAGTCCTTGCCGGTGGCGTCGAAGGCGGCCGTGTCGGCGCTCATCGAGATGACTTCGTTGTTCATCTTGACGCCGGTCATGTAGGCCGCCATCGAGGGCGCGCTGTCGGTGACCTGGGCGTTGTTGGAGTAGGTTTTGACGAAGGCCGATTCGGGCAGGGTGTCCATCGTCAGTTCGCCGTCTTCACCCACCTTGTAGATGCGGGCGGCGGTCTGGGTGGTCATGCCCATGCCGTCGCCGAGGAAGAAGATGACGTTCCTGGGAGCAGCGGGGGCACTGCTGTTGCCGCCGCAGGCGGCGACGAGCGCAGCGGCAACCGCCGCGGCGAGGAATGCTGGTTTCAACATGCTGCGGAAAGCTCCGGGAAAGGTTGGAATGAAAAGTCGGGAATGTCGGGCCCGAACTATCGCATCGCAGTGTTTCCGGGAGGTTAAGGGGAGGTGTCAGCGGCGGTGTGGCGGGATTCGGCCGGTGCAATCGAGGCCCAATAAAAGAAAACGGCACCCGAAGGTGCCGTTTTCCGGTGTTGCCGATGAAGCAGGATTACTTCTTGCCGCCCATCTTGGTGAAGGCCTGGAAGGCTTCGGTGGAGGCTTTGGTCATCTGTTCGTAAGCGGCACGGGCGGTGTCCATGGCGCCCTGGATGGTGCCGAGGGCGTTGTGGTCGCCGATGGGCATGCCCTTGAACATCTTCTGGATGGATTCGAACATGTCGGCGCCGCCGCCGGTGAGCTGCTCGCTGACCATCTTGCCGACTTCGGCCTGGGTCTTGGCGGTGATCTCGGCGATTTCGCGGGCGCAGGAGAGCATCTTTTCGGTGGTGCTCTGGGCGTAGGCGGTGCGCAGGTTCATGGCTTCGGCCGGATCCTTGACGCCGGACAGGGCCTTGGCGTTGGCAACGCCTTCTTCGAACAGCGACTTGGCAGTGCCGACCTGCAGTTCCATGATGCGCTGGGAGTTCTCGATCGACAGCTGGGCCAGACGCATGGCGGCTTCGAGGTTCTTCTTCTGGATTTCGTTGAGTTGCTGTTCTTGCTTCGTTGCCATATTCCGTTCCTCCATTGTGTTTGT
>SSSX01000385.1 GCA_015657735.1 Zoogloeaceae bacterium | reverse complement strand
GCGCTGAAGCATTCCGACGGCCGCGAAAACCCCCGCCGCACCGCCATCCTGACCGTCGTCACCGGCGCGGTGCTCGGCGTGCTGGTATCGATCTCGTCGGTCGGCGCCGGCGCCCTCGGCGTCAGCGCCCTGTTCTTTTTGTATCCGCGCCTGCCGACCCTGCGCATCGTGGGCAGCGACATCGCCCACGCGGTGCCGCTGACGCTGGTCGCGGGCATCGGCCACTGGTTCCTCGGCAGCGTCGATTGGTCGCTGCTCGGCAGCCTGCTGATCGGCTCGCTGCCCGGCATCTGGGTCGGAAGCCATGTTTCCACCCGCGTCCCCGACCGGGTGCTGCGTCCGATTCTGGCAACCATGCTGGTGTTGGTGGGCAGCAAGCTGATTGCCGCCTGAACCGGCCCTCAAGAATAACCAGGACACCACAATGTACCGTTACGACCCCTACGACCAGAAGATCGTCGACGAACGCGTCGCCCAGTTCGGCGACCAGACCCGCCGCTACCTGGCCGGCGAGCTGACCGACGACGAGTTCCGCCCGCTGCGCCTGCAGAACGGCCTGTACATCCAGCGTCACGCGCCGATGCTGCGCATCGCGGTGCCCTACGGCCTGCTGTCCACCGCGCAGGTGCGCAAGCTCGCCCACATCGCGCGCACCTACGACCGCGGCTACAGCCACGTCACCACGCGCCAGAACTTCCAGTTCAACTGGCCCGAACTGAAAGTCGTGCCCGAGATCCTGGGCGAACTGGCGACCGTCCAGATGCACGCCATCCAGACCTCCGGCGCGTGCATCCGCAACATCACCTCCGACCCCTTCGCCGGCGTGGCCGGCGACGAATACATCGACCCGCGCCCGTGGTGCGAGGTGCTGCGCCAGTGGAGCACCTTCCACCCCGAATTCGCCTTCCTGCCGCGCAAGTTCAAGATCGCGGTGAATGGCGCCAGCGCAGACCGCGCGGTCATCCAGTGCCACGACATCGGCCTCGAGCTGAAGCGCGACGCCGCCGGCGGGATCGGCTTCCGCGTGCTGGTCGGCGGCGGCATGGGGCGCACCCCGATCATCGGCGAAGAGATCAGCGCTTTCGTGCCCTGGCAGCACATCATCACCTACTGCGAAGCGATCCTGCGCGTCTATAACCGCTACGGCCGCCGCGACAACCTCTACAAGGCGCGCATCAAGATTCTCGTCAAGGCCCTCGGCGTCGCCGAATTCAAGCGCCAGGTCGAGGACGAATGGGCCTTCGGCAAGGACGGCCCGAGCACCCTCACCGAAGCCGAGGTGGCCCGCGTCGCCGCGCACTTCACCACGCCGGCCTACGAGACGCTGCCCGCCGAAGACGCCGCCTACGTCGCGCAGCGCGCCGCCACGCCGGCCTTCGCCGCGTGGGCCCGCCGCAACGTGCTGGCCCACAAGGTGCCGGGCTACGCGATCGTCGTGCTGTCGCTGAAAGACCCGCAGCGCGCCCCGGGCGACATCACCGACGCCCAGCTCGACCTCGTCGCCGACTGGGCCGACGCCTACAGCTTCGGCGAGGTGCGCGCCACCCACGAACAGAACCTCGTCCTCGCCGACGTGAAGCAGTCCGAACTTTTCGCGCTGTGGGAAAAAGCCCGCGCCGCCGGTCTCGCGACGCCGACCTTCGGCCTGCTGACCGACCTGATCTGCTGCCCCGGCGGCGACTTCTGCGCGCTCGCCAACGCCAAGTCGATTCCCATCGCCAACGCCATCCAGGCCCGCTTCGACGATCTGGACTACCTCCACGACATCGGTGAGATCGAACTCAACATCTCCGGCTGCATGAACTCCTGCGGCCACCACCACGTCGGCCACATCGGCATCCTCGGCGTCGACAAGAACGGCGAGGAGTGGTACCAGGTCAGCCTCGGCGGCAGCCAGGGCAACCACACCAGCATCGGCAAGGTCATCGGCCGCTCGTTCGCCGCCGCCGAAATGCCCGGCGTGATCAGCACGATCATCGACGTCTACCTCGCCCAGCGTCAGGCCGGCGAGCGCTTCATCGACACCGTCCGCCGCACCGGTCTCGACCCCTTCAAGCTCGGCGTGTATGGCGAAGCCGCCGCCAAGGAAAGGAAGCAACATGCCTAAGCTCATCAAGAACGGCCGCGTGATCGACGACGCCGCCGCGATCCTCGTCCTCGACGAAACCCAGGCCCCCGAAGCGCTCGACCTCCCGGCCGGGCCGGTCTTCGTGCCCTTCGCCGTGTGGCAGGCCCACAAGGGCCAGCTCGCCGGTCAGGCCGGTGTCGGCGTGTGGCTCGACAGCCACGAAAACGTCGAAGAGCTGGCCGCCGACCTCGACGAGCTGCCCGCCATCGCCCTCAACTTCCCCAAGTTCACCGACGGCCGCGCCTACTCCGCCGCCGCCCTGCTGCGCACCCGTTACGGCTACAAGGGCGAAATCCGCGCCATCGGCGACGTGCTGCGCGATCAGCTGTTCTTCATGCAGCGCTGCGGCTTCGACGCCTTCCAGCTGAAGACCGGCAAATACGACGACGCCCAGCTCGAGGCTGCGGTGGCCAGCCTGCAGGATTTCTCGGCGCCCTACCAGGCCGCCGTCGACCAGCCCGAACCCCTGTTCCGCCGCGCCCAACGCGCCGCCTGAGCCTGGAGCCGCCATGCATCCGAACCAGAACCCCAAGCTCGACGATCCCGCCCTGCTCGCCAGCCTGGCCGCCAAGGTCGCCACCCTCAAGGCCGACCTCGCCGCCTGGGCCGCCGAACTGCCGGCGATCACGATGGCCAACAGCCTCGGCGCCGAAGACATGGTGCTCACCGACGTGATCGCAACCAACCAGCTGCCGATCGAGATCTTCTCGCTCGACACCGGCCGCCTGCCGCTCGAAACCTACGACCTGATGGCCAGGGTGCAGACGCATTACGGCCTCAAGTTGAAGTTCTTTTACCCGCGGCACGAGGCCGTCGAAGCCTTCACCCGCGACAACGGCATCAACGCCTTCTACGACAGCGTCGAGCTGCGCAAGGCCTGCTGCCACGCCCGCAAGGTCGAGCCGCTGGGCCGCGCGCTGGCCGGCAAGCAGGCCTGGATCACCGGCCTGCGCGCCCAGCAATCGACCACCCGCAGCGACCTGCCCAAACGCGAATTCGACGCCGGCAACGGCCTCGTCAAATTCAACCCGCTCGCCGACTGGAGCGAGAAGGAAGTCTGGGCCTACATCCGCCTGAACAAGGTTCCGTACAACGCGCTGCACGACAAGTTCTACCCGAGCATCGGCTGCGCCCCGTGCACCCGCCCGATCTCCATCGGCGAGGACGTGCGCGCCGGACGCTGGTGGTGGGAAAATCCGGAATCCAAGGAATGCGGCCTGCACGTCAAGAAGTGACGCGCACCGAAGAACCCTCAAACGAGTAAAGCAATGTCGAAGCTCACCAAGCAAACCCTGAGCCACCTGGACTGGCTCGAATCCGAAGCCATCCACATCATGCGTGAGGTGGCCGGCCAGTGCAGCAACCCCGTGCTGCTGTTCTCCGGCGGCAAGGACTCGATCTGCATGCTGCGGATCGCCGAAAAAGCCTTCCGCCCCGGCAAGTTCCCTTTCCCGCTGATGCACATCGACACCGGCCACAACTACCGCGAAGTGGTCGACTTCCGTGACAAGCGCGCCGCCGAGCTCGGTGAGCGCCTGATCGTCCGCTCGGTCGAGGATTCCATGCGCCGCGGCACCGTCGTGCTCAAGCACGAAGGCGAATCGCGCAACAAGCACCAGTCGGTAACGCTGCTCGAAGCCATCGAGGAATTCGGTTTCGACGCCTGCATCGGCGGCGCCCGCCGCGACGAGGAGAAGGCCCGCGCCAAGGAGCGCATCATGAGCTTCCGCGACGAGTTCGGCCAATGGGACCCGAAGAACCAGCGCCCCGAACTGTGGAACCTCTACAACGCCCGCAGCCACAAGGGCGAGAACATCCGCGCCTTCCCGATCTCCAACTGGACCGAGATGGATGTCTGGCAATACATCGAGCGCGAAGGCCTCGAACTGCCCAGCATCTACTTCGCCCACACCCGCCCGGTGGTGATGCGCCAGGGCGCCATCGTCCCGGTCAATGTGCCGCTGGCGAGCGGCGAGCTGATCAACACGCCCAAGCCCGACGAGCAGATCATCGACCTGCAGGTACGCTTCCGCACCGTCGGCGACATCACCTGCACCGCGCCGGTCGAATCCGACGCCGACGACGTCAGCAAGATCGTCCTCGAAACCGCCACCACCACCATCACCGAGCGCGGCGCCACCCGTCTGGACGACCAGACCAGCGAAGCCTCCATGGAACAACGCAAGAAAGAAGGTTACTTCTGATGAGTACCCAGCACGTAGAAGACCGGGGCCTGTT
>SSSX01000384.1 GCA_015657735.1 Zoogloeaceae bacterium | reverse complement strand
GGCGCACGGACTCCTTGATGCCATCGAGAGGATAGATCTGGTCGTTGACGATCCGCCCGATCTGCAGGCGGAAACTGTTCGAACCAAGATCGATGGCGGCAATCAATTCACGATTCATGAACCGGACACGAGCTGCGCCCCACGGCGCCGAAGGACCGGATTCTAGCACCGGCGGCCGGCGCACCCCGTGGCGATCGCGCCACCGGCGAACGTCATGCAACGGTAACAAAACAGTCACATACTTCGCATCCAATCGGCAGATTCGACAGGAGAGCCCATGCGCCAGCCCGCCACCGACCGCCAGTACCGCTGCGATCACTTCATCAACCGCGAACTCTCCCTGTTGCAGTTCCAGCGCCGGGTGCTCGCCCAGGCCGCCGATCCGGCGGTGCCGCTGCTCGAGCGGCTGCGTTTCCTGTGCATCGTATCGAGCAACCTCGACGAGTTCTTCGAAGTGCGCGTGGCCGGCGTCAAGGAGCAACTGCGCATCGGCAGCGTCGCCACCACCACCGACGGCCTGGCCCCGGACGCGCTGCACGCCCGCATCAGCCGCGAGGTGCACAGCATCATCACCGAACAGTACACGCTGCTCAACAACACCATCCTGCCGGCCCTCGCCGACGAAGGCGTCGTCTTCCTGCGCCGCAGCGTGTGGACCGACGCCCAGCACCTGTGGGCCCGCGAATACTTCATGCGCGAAGTGATGCCGATCCTCACCCCGATCGGCCTCGATCCGGCCCATCCCTTCCCGCGGGTGCTCAACAAGAGCCTCAACTTCGTCGTCGAACTGGAAGGCCGCGACGCCTTCGGGCGCAGCTCCGGCGCCGCCATCGTGCAGGCGCCGCGCGCGCTGCCCCGCGTCATCCGGCTGCCGAAGGAACTCACCGGCGTCGACTACGGCTTCGTGTTCCTGTCGTCGCTGCTCCACGCCCACGTGGGCGAGCTGTTCGAAGGCATGAACGTCCTCGGCTGCTACCAGTTCCGCGTCACCCGCAACTCCGACATGTTCGTCGACGAGGAAGAAGTCAAGGATCTGCGCGCGACCCTCAAGGGCGAACTGCAGCAGCGCCACTTCGGCGACGCGGTGCGCCTCGAACTTGCCGACAACTGCTCCGAAGCCATGGCGGCCTTCCTGATGAAGCAGTTCGGACTCGACGCCGCCGACGTCTACCGCGTGCCCGGCATGGTCAACCCGGTGCGCCTCAACCAGGTGCCCGACTGGGTCGACCGCCCGGACCTCAAATACCGCTCCTTCCAGCCCGCCCGGCCGAAGGGGCTCGACAAGCGCGAAAACATCTTCGCCGCGATCCGCCGCCACGACATCCTGCTGCACCACCCGTTCCAGAGCTTCGAGCCGGTCATCGAACTGCTCAAAGCCGCCGCCGACGACCCTGCCGTGGTCGCCATCAAGATGACGGTGTACCGCACCGGCACCGACTCGGTGCTGATGGAACACCTCGTCCGCGCCGCGCAGAAAGGCAAGGAAGTCACCGTCGCCCTCGAACTGATGGCGCGCTTCGACGAGGAAGCCAACATCAGCTGGGCCGCCCGCCTCGAAGAGGTCGGCGCGCATGTGGTCTACGGCGTGTTCGGCTACAAGACCCACGCCAAGCTGCTCCTGCTCGTCCGTCGCGAAGAGGGCCAGTTGCGCCGTTACGCCCACCTCGGCACCGGCAACTACCACCCGCGCACGACCCGTTTTTACACCGACTTCGGCCTCCTCACCGCCAACGAGGAGATCGGCGCCGACGTGGCCGAATTGTTCAAGCAGCTGACCGGCCTCGGTCAGGCCGGGCGGCTCAAGCACCTGTGGCAGGCCCCATTCACGCTGCAGCCCAACGTCGTCGCGGCCATCCGCGAGGAAGCCGAGATCGCCCGCGCCGGCCGCCGGGCGCGGATCATCGTGAAGGTCAATGCGCTGCTCGAACCCGAAACCATCGAGGCGCTCTACGACGCCTCCCGGGCCGGCGTCGAGATCGACGTGATCGCCCGCAGCGTGTGCGCCCTCAAGCCCGGCGTGCCCGGCCTGTCGGAGAAAATCCGGGTCCGCTCGATCGTCGGGCGCTTCCTCGAACACCACCGCATTTTCTATTTCCACGCCGACGGCGCCGACAAGCTCTACCTCTCCAGCGCCGACTGGATGGAGCGCAACTTCTTCAAGCGCATCGAAGTCGCCTTCCCGATCCTCGATCCGAAGATCAAACGCCGCGTGATGAAGGAAGGCCTGCGCCCCTACCTCGGCGACAACTGCCAGGCCTGGGAACTCGACGGCGACAACCATTACCGCCGCAAGAACCCCCGCACCACGCGCCGCGCCGCGCAGGAAATCCTGCTGAAGGAACTCGTCGGCGCGGCGGCCGTCTGAACCCGCAGCCCGGGACGGCAGACCGACACGACCCGGGCACGACGGTCCGGGTGTTGTAGAATCCGGCTCTGCTTTCATCCTCGATGGTTGTCCCCATGCTTGCCTCCCGAATCCGCCTCGCCTTCGCCGCCACCCTGGGCAGCGCCCTTCTCTCCGCCTGCGGTGGCAGCAGCGGCGGCGCGGCCAGCGCCCCCCTCATCGCCGTCGAGCCCGGCGACTCCCAGGTCATCATCACCTGGGTTCCCGAGGCCAGCGTCGAATACTGGCTCTGGTACAAGGAAGGCAGCACCGTCACGGCCGGCGACAAGACCGCCCACGCCAAGATTCAAAGCGTCATCTCGCCCTACACCGTCACCGGCCTGACCAACGACACCCAGTACGCCTTCACGATGAACGGCCGCACCGGCGGCGGCGAAGGCGGCCCCGGCTCGGCGGTGGTCACCGCCACGCCCAGCCTGGCCGGCGGCACCTGGGCCAACGGCAGCATCATCGCAGGCGCTGGAAACCTGCGCAGCATCGCCTACGGCCCGGCCAGCGGCGCCACCTACAACACCTATGTGGCGGTCGGCGACGGCGGGAAGAAGTACCGTCTCGACCGGCCCGACTGGAACGCCAACCACGCCGCCGCCTGGACCGCGATCAGCGACGCGACCCACACCGCCGACGTCAAGGCCGCCCTTTACGCGATCAGCCACTTCATCACCGCCGGCGCCGGCGGCGAGCTCCTCTACAGCACCGACATCAGCACCTGGACCGCCGGCACCGTCACCAACTGGGCCGCCACCAACCCCGGCGCAGCGGTCGACCTCAACGCCCTGGCCACCAACGGCTCCACCGTCGTCGCGGTGGGCAATGGCGGCGCCATCCTGCACTCCACCGACGGCACCAGCTGGACCGCCGCCGCGTCGCCCAACAACGCCAACCTCTACGGCGTCACCTATTCGGCGAAGGGCGTGTGGATCGCGGTCGGCGCCGCCGGCACCATCATCACCAGCACCGACGGCAGCACCTGGATCGACCAGTCGGTCGGCGGCGCCGACCTGCGGGCGGTGTCCGCCGCCACCCGCAGCATCAGCGGCACGACCCGCTACGACGTGGTCGCGGTCGGCGACAGTGGTCGCATGGTGGTCAGCACCGACGGCTTGACCACCCGCGTCTCGCTGCCTCTCGGCAACCCCGCCGACACCTTCTACGCGGTGTCCGCCTACGCCACCCGCATCACCGCGATCGGCAGCAACGGCGCCGTCTACACCACCGACGACACCGTCACCTGGACGCAGCGCACCCTGCCCGCCGGCACCGCCACGATGTACGCGCTGATCCGCGCCGACAACGTGCTCAACGCCGTCGGCGCCGCCGGCAGCAACAGCCTGTACTCCATCAACTCCGCTCCCTGAGCGCTTTCGCGGCCGGCCGCGCGCCGGCCCGCCGCCACCGCAGGGCCACCCGCCGCGGTCGCCCTGCCCGCACCCTCCGCGCCACCGACAGCCCATGTCATCCAGCACCGCCAACGCCCGTCTGATCTCCCGCTC
>SSSX01000048.1 GCA_015657735.1 Zoogloeaceae bacterium | reverse complement strand
GGGATCGAGTGGCAGGGCGGCGACCGCAATCCCGAGGACTCGCTGTACCTGTGGGGGCCGAGCCTGCCCGAGGACTTCGTCGACAACAGCGAGCGCCATCCGCGGCAGTGAGCGGTAGCGGCGACCGGATCAGTTCTTCTGCATTACCCCCTCGTGTTGGGGAAAAACAAATAAACGGAGCGAGACATGAAAGAGATCAAGGTTGATGTATTCGTCGTCGGCGCCGGCCCCACCGGCCTGAGCAGCGCCGCGTTGCTGGCCAAGTACGGCGTCGATGTGCTGGCGATCACCCGCTACCCGGGCACCGCCAATTCGCCGCGGGCCCACGTCACCAACCAGCGCTGCATGGAGGTGTTCCGCGATCTCGGCATCGAGGAGCGCATCGTTGCCGCCGCCACGCCGAACACCCTGATGGGCGAGAACGTCTGGGCGACCAGTTTCGCCGGGCGGGAAATCGCCCGCCTGGCCTCGTGGGGCACCGGCGAAGACCGCAAGGGCGATTACGAGAAATCCAGCCCGAGCCAGATGTGCAACATCCCGCAGCACATCATGGAGCCGATCGTCCTCGACGCCGCGACGGGGTTCGGCGCCAAGGTGATGTTCAACACCTTGCTGGTGTCCATGCGCCAGGACGCGAACGGGGTGTATTCGGTGTGCCGCGACGAGCTGACCGGCGAGGAAATCCACGTCATGTCGAAGTACGCGATCGGCGGCGACGGCGACAGCAGCGTCGTGGCCAAGGAAATCGGCTTCGAGATGGAAGGGCAGATGGGCCTCGGAGCGGCGGTCAACTGCTGGCTGGAGGTCGATCTGACCAAGTACACCGCGCACCGTCCGGGCGTGCTGTACTGGCTGGCCCAGCCGGGTAACGACTACTGGGTCGGCAGCGGTACGTGGATCTGCGTCAAGCCGTGGAAGGAATGGGTGCTGCTGTTCATGTACAACCCCGCGGACGGCCAGCCCGATCTGAGCGAGGCGGCCATCATCGCCCGCGCGCGGACGCTGATCGGCGATCCCGACATCGAGATCAAGGTCAAGGCGGCCTCCAAGTGGACGATCAACCATGTCGCCGCCAAACAGATGCGCAAGGGCCGCGTGATGATCGCCGGCAACGCCGCGCACCGCCATCCGCCGGCCAACGGTCTGGGCACCAACACCTGCGTCCAGGATTCGTTCAACCTGTGCTGGAAGCTCGCACTGGTGCTCAAGGGCCAGGCCGATCCGGCGCTGCTGGATTCCTATTCCGACGAACGCCAGCCGGTTGCCCGTCAGGTGGTCGACCGGGCGATGAAGTCGGTGCGCGACATGCTGCCCGTTTCGAAGGCGCTCGGCTTCGAGCCGGGTCAGTCGGCGGCGGATGGCTGGGCGGCGCTGGACGAGCTCTTCGGCGATACGCCGCGCGGCCGCGAGCGCCGCCAGGAGCTGGCCAGGGCGGTCGAGCTGCAGAACTACCAGTTCAACTGCAATGGCGTCGAGCTCGGTCAGGTCTATGCGTCGTCGGCGGTGCTCCAGGATGGCAGCGGGCGCCCGCAACCGGCGCGCGACCCGGAGCTCTACTACCAGCCGACGACCTTTCCGGGGGCAACCATTCCCCATGCCTGGCTGCAGGTGAACGACAGGAAGGTGTCGACGCTCGACGTCGTCGGACACGGCGCCTTCACCGTGCTGACCGGCATCGGCGGCCAACGCTGGAAGGACGCCGCGCGCAAGCTCGGCGCCGAGTTCGGGGTGGCGGTCAACGCGGTCGGCATCGGCAACGGGCTCGATGCGCTCGACGTGTATGGCGCCTGGGCGCAGCGCCGCGAGATCGAGGAAGACGGCTGCCTGCTGGTGCGTCCGGACCGCTTCGTCGCCTTCCGCGCGCGGACGCTGGCCGGCGACCCCGAGCAGCAACTGCGCCAGGCCCTGACCCAAATCCTCGGGCGCTGAGCCTTCCCGCCGCAGCGGGGACGGCTGCCGTCCCCGCTGCTCCCCGGATACGCGTACCTCCCGCCCCGCCGTGTGCCGGGTGCGGGCGGGTGCGCGCGTCCCGACGGTCGAATCAATGGAGTCCTGTTCGATGAGTGCTTCCCGGCAATTGTTCAAGGGAATGGCGGCCACTGCGCTGGTGATGCTGTTCTCGCTGTCGCTCAGTGCAAGCGTCAGCCCCGGCTTTCTGATGGGGTGGCTGACGCTGATCCTGGTGGCGATGGTTCCGGCCCAGATGGTGGTCAGCCTGCTGTGGCGCTGTGAGCATCCGGCCCGCCTGGCTGCGTTGCCCCAGCCGCTGCGCGGCCTGGCGTTCGCCGCGCTGACCGTCGTGGTGGGGGCGCTGGTCGCCTGGGGCGTGTTCAGGGTGATCGGCGGCGGCATGTCGCCACCCGGGCCCTACCCGATCATGTTCGTGATCCTCAGCGTCCCGGTTTCGCTGTGGCTGATCGTGCCTTTGCAGGGCTGGCCGCTGGCGCGCTTCGTGCGCAATCCGCTGGCCCTCGGCGGGTCGCTGCTGGCGGCAAGCTACGCGATCACCTATGCCCTGTTCGCGACGCTGTTCGATTTCGGTTTCCTGGCCGGCGCGCCGGTTTACCAGCGTGAGCTCGATCCGGGCGGACTGTGGATGGCGTGGAATCCGCTGGTCGCGGCGGTGGCGACGGTGGACGTGATCCTGATCCTGGTGCTGCTCGACTTCTGGCCGGTTGCCGCGCTGATCGCCCGCTTTGGCATCCTGCGCCAGCTGCCGGTGTTCGGATTGATGTCGGGCCTGGTCGTCGCGCTGGGGGCCGCGCTGGCGTGGTGGATCGCGGTCGGTTACGCCGGCATGGACGTCGTGGCCTTCCAGGCGACGGTATGCGTGCCGATGATCTTCGGCCTGTTCATCGTGCTGGTCATGTTCGAAGGGCTGCCGCTGCTGCAGGTCCGCCAGCCGTGGCGCGGGCTGCTGCTCAGCGCGCTGGCCGGGGTGCTGGCGGTGCCGTGCTTCCTGCTCTACCACGCGGTGGCGGCGAGTTCG
>SSSX01000383.1 GCA_015657735.1 Zoogloeaceae bacterium | reverse complement strand
TTGGGCTCGGGTTTCTTCGGCTCGGGCCTGGGCTCCGGTTTGACGATCTCCTTCACCGGCTTGGGCGGAATCTTCTTCAGCTCGGGGGTTTTGATCGCGATGTCCGGCTGCCGGCGCGGCGGCGGCTCGGGTTCGGGTTCCGGCTCGGGTTCGGGTGGCGGCGGCGGTGCCGGCCGGGATTCGGCCGGCGGGGCGGGCGGAGGCGGCGGAGCGGGCTGGGCGGCGGGCGGCGGCGCGCTGACCAGTTCGACTTCGACGGCGTCGGGCAGGCGGTTCTGCCAGCGCACGCCGTAGAACAGGAACAGGCCGAGCAGGGCGTGGACCAGCGCGGCCAGGGCCAGCGACGACCATTTGCCCCGCTCGTTGGCGGGCAAGGCAGGATTCATCGGGCGGACTTGCCGACCTGCGTCTGCAGGCCGACCTTGTTGACACCCGCGTTGCGCAGGTCGTTGAGGGTGTTCATCACCAGTTCGTACTTGACGTTCTTGTCGGCGGCGATGACCACCGACTGGCCCGGGTTGGCCGACACGGTTTCCTGCACCTGGCCGATCAGGTCGCGGCGGTTGAGGGGTTTTTCGGGCGACTGGCTGGTGGTCCGCAGCGCCAGTTCGCCGTCCTGCTTGACGATGACGATCATCGCGTCGGTGGGCGGGGCGGGGACTTTATCGACGCTGGGCAGGTTTACCGAGCCGGACTGGATCATCGGCGCGGTGACCATGAAGATGACGAGCAGAACCAGCATCACGTCGATGTAGGGCACGACGTTGATCTGGTTCATCAGGCGACGTTGACGCATTGCAGCAGGGCTCCGGTCAACGCAGCTGGCGCTGGAGGATGTTCAGGAATTCTTCGGTGAAGCTCTCGAAGCGGATCGCGATGCGGTCGATGTCGTGGGCGAAGCGGTTGTAGGCGACCACCGCCGGAATCGCCGCGAAGAGGCCGATGGCGGTCGCCACCAGCGCTTCGGCGATGCCCGGCGCGACGTGGGCGAGGGTCGCCGAGCCGACGTTGGACAGGCCGCGGAAGGCGTTCATGATCCCCCACACGGTGCCGAACAGGCCGACGTAGGGCGACACCGAACCGACCGAGGCGAGGAAGGCCAGGTGCGCTTCGAGGTCGTCCACCTCGCGCTGGTAGGTGGCGCGCATGGCGCGGCGGGCGCCGTCCATGATCGCCCCGTGGTCGAGGTTCTTGCCGCGCAGCTTGGCGAACTCGCGGTAGCCGGCCTCGAAGATGCGTTCCATGCCGGCGGCCTCGTGGCGGCCGGTGGCGGCGCTCTGGTACAGCGCGTTGAGGTCGCCGCCGCTCCAGAAGTCGCGTTCGAAGAGATCGGTCTTCTTCTTGGATTCGCGGATCGCGAACCACTTGCGGAAGATCCAGTACCACGACATGAAGGACACGGTGCCGAGCAGCGCCATGACCAGCTTGACGAGGAGGCTCGCGTTGGCGATCAGGGACAGGATGGAAAGGTCTTCGGTGACGTTCATCGGTTCAAACCAGGGATGCGAACTGTGCGCGCACAGCGGGAGGGATCGGGATGGCGCGCCGGGCGGCGGCATCGATGCAGGCGATGGTGATCTGCGCGTCGAAGACCGGCTGGCCGCCGCGCAGGATCTTCTGGTCGAAGATCAGGCTGGCGTGACCGAGCCGGCCGATGGTGGTGACGACGTCGAGCAGGTCGTCGAGGACGGCCGGCTGACGGTAGTCGGCCTGCACGGCGCGCACCACGAAGACGATGTTCTGCTCGCGGGTCAGGCGACCCTGCTCGAAGCCGATCGCCCGCAGCCAGTCGGTGCGGGCCCGCTCGCAGAACTTCAGGTAGTTGGCGTAGTACACCACGCCGCCGGCGTCGGTATCTTCGTAGTACACCCGTACCGGCAGCGTGAAGGACGCGGGTTCGGACCGCTGGTCCGGGGCCGGAGCGGGATCATTCGTGAAATGCATCGCAACATTTTACCGCACGACTCGCCTTGATCCGAAGCAACGCGGTAGATTCAGTGTTGCAGAATGTTGGTTGGCGCTACCGGTTCAGCCTCGCAGCGTTGTAATTGCAGCGATCCTGTGCCTAGAATCGCGCTCTTGGAGACAGACTGATGCCTTTTGTGCAGCAGTCGCCGGAGTCGCGGGCTGGGCCGATGCTGCCGGCACCGGGGCCCGACAGTCGATTCATGGGAGGAAAGAAACATGGTTGCAACCACCAGCAAAGACAAGCCGCTGACCGAGGCCGAAATCCTGGCCATGCCGGAAGATGACTACATGAACCCGGCGCAACTGGAGTTCTTCCGTGACCGCCTGTCGAGGATGCGCGACGAGCTGCTCGAGAATGCCGCCAGCACCGGCGCCAACCTGCGCGAGAACGAGATCGTCGCCGACCCGGCCGACCGCGCGACGGTGGAGGAGGAGCACGCCCTCGAACTGCGCGTGCGCGACCGTGAGCGCAAGCTGATCAAGAAGATCGAGGAAGCGCTCGGGCGCATCTCCGAAGGCGAATACGGCTGGTGCGAGGAGACCGGCGATCCGATCGGCATCGGCCGCCTGCTGGCCCGTCCGACCGCCACGCTGTCGATCGACGCCCAGGAACGTCGCGAGCGCACCCAGAAGCTGTACGGGGAATAATCCCGCCGTTCGGCTGCGCGGGATCGGCCCGGCTCCGTCATGAGCGCGTCGGCGCACCGCATCCCCGTCACCCTGCTCACCGGTTTCCTCGGCTCGGGC
>SSSX01000382.1 GCA_015657735.1 Zoogloeaceae bacterium | reverse complement strand
TTGTTCTGCGACCAGATGCCGACCCGTTCGCCCGGCTCCAGCCCCAGGCGGCGCAGCCCGCAGGCCAGCGCGTCGACCTTGAGGCGCAGCTCGGCGTAACTCAGGCGGATGTTCTGGTGGCGCACCACCAGCGCCTCCTGCCCGGCGTGACGGGCGCAGGCTTCATCAAAGAAACGGCCGATGGTCTGGCCGATGAGGGGTTTGTCCGACGCACCGTGGACGTAGCTTAGCCGATTGCTCATGGGTCTCCTCGCACTCGATTCCGGGTAAGGCTCCCGCCCCCGTCTGCGCGGTTTGCGGGAATGTCTGAAAATTGTTGGGGGCGAACGACGTTCGCCCTTGCGTGTCAGGCCGGGGTGGCCTCGAACTCCACCAGTTCGGCGCCGTCGCCGACCTGGTCGCCCACCGCGAAGCGGAAGGCCTTGACGGTGCCGGCGGCGGGCGCGGTGATGGTGTGCTCCATCTTCATCGCTTCGAGGATCAAGAGCGCGGCGCCCTTCTCCACGCGGGCGCCCTCGGCGGCGATCAGCGCGATGACCTTGCCGGGCATCGGCGCCAGCAGGCCGCCTTCGGCACCGCCGCCTTCGCCGCCGTGGTGCAGCGGGTCGACCGCCGCAAACTGCCAGGCGCGGCCGTGGCCGAAGAGGTGGCGCCGCTCGCCGGCGACGACGACCGTCGCGGTGGTGCGCAGACCGTCGAATTCGGCGCGCAGCAGGCCGCGCGGGTTGATGCTGCCGGCGACACGGCTGGCGATGCCGTCGACGGTGATGTCGACCGCCTCGCCGCGGGTCGTCACCGCCAGCGTCTTCTCGATGTCGCCGAAACGGTAGATCAGCGTGCGGCTGGCCGCGCTGTTGAGACGCCAGCCATCGCGCCGGTGCCACGGCGAATCGGGCTCGGCGTGGCGGCTGGCGAACTGCGCGGCGCGTTCCCGTTCGCGCAGCAGGTCGGCCAGCGCGACGGCCAGCCAGGTCTCGCGGGCGGGTTCGCGCTGCTCGGGAAAGAGGTAGGCTTTTTCGCGTTCGATCAGGCCGGTGTCGAGGTCCGCATTGGCAAAGGCCGGGCAGGCGGTGAGCCGCGACAGAAATTCGATGTTGTTGGCGACGCCGACCACGCGGTACTCGGCCAGCGCCTGCAGCATGCGGGCCAGCGCGCGGTCGCGGTTCACGTCCCAGACGATCAGCTTGGCGATCATCGGGTCGTAGAACGGGCTGATCTCGTCGCCCTCCTCCACGCCGGTATCGACACGCACGTGCATGCCTTCGTCGGGCGGCGCGAGGTGCAGCAGGCGGCCGGTCGAGGGCAGGAAG
>SSSX01000381.1 GCA_015657735.1 Zoogloeaceae bacterium | reverse complement strand
GCTTTGGAAATCGCGCTTTGGGTCTGCGCCAGACTCGCCGAGGTGCCGTATGCGCTGGAAATACTTTGTAGGGGCAATCACCGGTTCGTTGGTCCTGCACCTTGCGCTTTTCTGGCCGCAGCCAGATCGACTTCCGCCATCCGCTCCGCCACACACTCTTTTCGTCCAGCTTGAACAAGGGCGTACGCCGATCGCGGCGCCCAACACAACGTTGGAGCACAGCCTGCATCCTGCGGAGCCGCAGTCGGCTCCTGATTTTCGCCAGCGTTCCCGTGCGGACGAAACGCGTACTCCAGCGAAGGCCAGTGTGCCCAGGCCGGTCGTGCGGCGATCAAGTGACCCATCGGTTCGGTTGTCGGGGCCAAATGACGTCAGCGGAGGTGCGCCGGTGCCAGCCGGGGACGCGACTGCGGAGCGCCTCAGTGCGGTGGCGCCCGATGAGCGTTCCGGTGGCGCGGACGGGATTTCGCTGGTGCGTTACCGGCTCGCCGTCGCGGCGGCTGCGGTTCGGTTGCAGCAGGATGAAATGGCCGGTCACGGGTTGAATGGCACGACGATTGTCGAGATCCGCCGGAGCGCGGGCATGGCCGCGCCTCAGGTGACGATCGCCCAATCCAGCGGCGTGGATGAGGTGGACAGGATTGCGCTTGCCCTGCTGACGCGGGCGGCGCGCGTGGTGTCGGCGGCAACTGCCGGCCCGTCGCCGGAGGGGCCGGTGAGATTTCCGGTGGTGTTCGGGCCGGGCGGGTCGTGAGTGTGACGGGTCAGCGGTAGATGCCGGGAGCCGGGTTGGCGAGACTGGTGCTGTGCAGCTCGAAGTGCCCCCGTCGGCGGTCGGCGAAGAAGCATTTCAGTGTGTAGTCCACCGAACGGAAGGCGATTTCATCCCACGGTATTTCCGTTTCGTGCATCAGGACGGCCTCGAGGGACTCTTCGCCGGGGTCGAAGTCGAGGTGCAGCAGTCTGGCACGATAAATGATGTGGATCTGGCTGATGTGCGGAATATCCACGAAGGTGAACATCGGGCCGAGTTCGACCCGTGCGCCGGCTTCTTCGAGGGTTTCGCGGAGGGCCGCATCTCCGCAGGTTTCGTTGTTTTCCATGAACCCAGCGGGAAGGGTCCATTTGCCGTAGCGGGGTTCGATCGCGCGCTTGCACATCAGAATCTTGTCTTCCCAGGTCGCGATGGCGCCGACCACGACTTTCGGATTCTGGTAGTGGATCGTGCCGCATTGGTCGCACACGTGGCGCGGCAGGTTGTCGCCGGGAGGAACTTTGAGGCTTACCGGGGCGCCGCAGTGGGAGCAGAAGTTCATGGCCGTGGAGATGCGTGAGGATGGGTTCAATTCTAATCCAAGGAGGCGCCGTCGCCCCGTGGGTCCGATGTGCTCCAGGTGGCTCAAGCGCCGGTGAAATCGTCCGATAAGGCCAGATAGGGCTGCCTGCGGCAGCCAGGAAGAAATTGGAATCTACATGGTTGTGTCAATCGACGTCACGAAGTTCGAGCACCTGAAGGCATCGGGCGATCTGCCGTCGCCGAAAGGGGTGGCGCTGGCGATCATCCGGCTGATCCAGCAGGAAGACAGTTCGATGGGCGATCTGGCGCGGGTCATCAAGACCGATCCGGCCTTCGTCGGGCGGCTGATCAAGGCCGCCAACGGGTTGAACGGATACAACCGGCGGGCCATCGCGTCCGTGCAGGAAGCCTTGATGGTGCTCGGCCTGCCGGCGGTGCGCACGCTGGCGCTGGGGTTCTCGTTGCTGTCGAGCTATCGGGATGGCAACTGCAAGAGCTTCGACTACGGTCGCTACTGGACCGGCTGCCTGGTCTATGCGCTGGCGATGCAGGCGATCACCCAGCGCACCCGCGCCGCGGCGGCGGAGGAGACGTTCTGTCTCGGCCTGCTGGCGCGGATCGGCGAATTGGCGCTGGCGACGCTGTACCCGCAGGATTACGGCAAGGTTCTGCAGCAGACCCTCGAATTCCGCGACCTGCCGCTGGTCGCGCTGGAGCAGCGCGCCTTCGCGTTGAATCACCGCGAGCTGACGTCGGCGATGCTCGCCGACTGGGGGTTGCCGCGCATCTTCCATGCGCCCGCCTATTTCGCCGAGGTGCCGGAAGAGTCCGGCTATGCCGACGGCTCGCGCGAGTTCGTGATCGTCCATTCGCTGCATCTGGCGTCCTTCATCGCCGAGGTCTTTCTCGCCGAGGAAGCCGAGCGCCCCAATCTGATGCACCGGCTGTTCGAACTGGGTTCGCGTCTGGCTTTCGACGAGGCGGCCGTCAATGATCTGTGCGACGGTGTCGTGCGCGAATGGCGGGCGTGGGGCAGCCTGCTCGAGCTGGCAACGCTGGACATTCCGCCTTTCAGCGAACTGGCGAGCCGGGGCGAGGCGATCGCCGCCAGTCTGGCGACCGAGGCGAAGGCGCGCGCCGAAAAGCTGCGCGAGGAGCCGCCGCCGGTGGCGGGCGGAGCGTCGTTGGCGGGCGACGCCAGCCCGCTCGCGTTGCCGGCCGGCATGGTGCCGACGATGCGGGTGCTGATCGTCGATGACGACGCGTCGATGCGGGCGCTGGTGCGCAAGGTGCTCGAAACCGTCGGCCATCAGGTGCTGGAGGCTGCCGACGGACGGAGCGGCATGGAAATGGCGCTGGAGTTCCAGCCGCAGTTGATGATCGTCGACTGGGTGATGCCCGAGATGAACGGCCTCGAACTGACCCGGGCGCTGCGCCAGACCAAGATCGGGCGCGGCATCTACATCCTGATCATGACGGCGCTCGACGACGACGACCGGCTGATCGAAGCCTTCGAGAACGGCGTCGACGATTTCATGAACAAGCCGATCAGCCCGCGGGTGCTGGCGGCGCGTCTGCGCGCCGGCCAGCGGGTGATCCGCCTGCAGCAGGAGCTGGACCGCGACCGCGAGGAAATCCGCCGGTTCGCCGCCGAGCTGGCGGTGTCCAACCGCCGGCTGCAGGAAGTGGCGCTGACCGATTCGCTGACCGGCTTCCCGAACCGCCGCTACGCAATCGAGCGGATGCAGCAGGAATGGTCGGTGTCGTCGCGGACCCGGCGGCTGCTGTCGGCGATGGTCATCGACGTGGATCAGTTCAAGACCTACAACGATTCCCATGGTCATGACGTCGGCGATGCGGTGCTGCGCCAGGTGGCGGCGTCGATCAAGGGCGCGCTGCGCGCCCAGGACATCGTTGCGCGCACCGGCGGCGACGAGTTTCTGGTGATCTGCCCCGACACCGGCCTCGATGCGGCACTGGCCTGCGCCGAGCGGGTGCGCTTCGCCGTCGAGAGCGCGCCGCTGGTTCAGACCGGGCAGACGCTGGTGACGTCGGTGAGCATCGGCGTCGCCACCCGCGATACCGTGATGACCGATCCCGACGCGCTGATCAAGCGTGCCGACCAGGCGCTCTACCTCGCCAAGAACAAGGGCCGCAACTGCATCATGACGGCCCAGTCGCTGCGTCCGGGGCCCATCGTCCCGCCGCGCTGAACGGCCCGGCCGGCTCGTCCCTCGTGCATGCAGCGCCACGCGAGCGCCCATTTTGGGGTGTTGCGTAGGCGCTTTTCCTACTTCCGATTGCGCATTTGCTCCTACGCAATTTTCCGAAGGCCTCGCATGGCGAGACTTGCCGGTGAACGGCAGAATTTGCCGCAGATAACGAGAGGTTCGCCGAGGAGATGAGCATGAGCACCAATGGTATGCACGACGAGATCAGGGAGCTGAATCTGGCTTACCTGATGCTTGCCCAGCAGATGCTGCGGGACGACCGCGCAGCCGCCATTTTCCGCCTCGGCATTGGCGAGGAAGTGGCCGAAGTGCTCGAAGGCCTCAGTTCGGCGCAGGTGCTGCGGATGGCCAATTCGAACATGTTGCTGTGCCAGTTCCGTTTCAACGACACGATGCTGGTCGATCTGCTGTCGTCCCACGGGCGCGAGCGCGGCGCGGCCCATCTGCACGCCGCGATCCTCGCGGCCGGCCGGCCTGTGGCGCATCTGGCCTGAGCCGGGCGGCGCGGGGGGAGAGGCAGCGTGCGTAACAAGAGCGTACTGCAGGAAGCGCAGGACATTCACAAGGCGGTCGAACTGATCCGTCTGGGTGCCCGCATGCAGATGCTCGAGGCCGAGACATCGCTGAGCCGCGAGCGTTTGCTCAAGCTCTACAAGGAGGTGAAGGGCGTGTCGCCGCCGAAAGGCATGCTGCCCTTCTCGACCGACTGGTTCATGTCGTGGCAGCCGAACATCCATGCCTCGCTGTTCATGGCGCTGTACCGCTTCGTGCAGACCCATGCGAAGCTCGCCGGGCTCGACGCCATCGTCCATGCCTACCGGCTTTACAAGGAGCACATCGAATCCTTCGAGATGGAGCAGGTGCTGTCGCTGACGCGGGCGTGGACGCTGATCCGCTTCTTCGACGCGAAACTGCTGCAATCTGCCAAGTGCACGTGCTGCGGCGGCGAGTTCGTCGCCCACGCCTTCGATCCGACCCACGAATACGTCTGCGGTCTGTGCCATGTGCCATCCCGTGCGGGCAAGACCCGGCGGGCCCAGGCGAACGAGACCGCATTGTCCTGACCCTCCCTCTCGATTGACGATGAGGTTATGCCGTCGGTGGTTTTCCGGCGGCATTTTTTTGAGTGCTGACGGGTGACGACAGGCTTGCGCCGGGTGCTCAAGTTTCTCCAGGCAGCGCCGATATCGCCGGTGAAGATTTACGCACCTCGGCCGCGGCGCATGCGCGGCCAGCCTACCGACTGAGGTTTCGGCGATGTTTCTGATCATCGGCTACGTCATCATCCTGGCGGCATCGCTGGGCACCTACGCGGTGCACGGCAGCTTGGCCGCGCTGTGGGTTCCCACCGAATACATCGCGATCGTCGGCCTGACCATCGGCGGATTCGTCGCCGGCAACGGGCCGAAGGCGATCAAGGGCACGATTGCGGCCTTGCCGACGATTTTCAAGGGATCGCCTTATAACAAGGCGTTCTATATAGATGTGCTTTGCATGCTTTATGAAATATTGGCCAAGGTGCGCAAGGAGGGCCTGATGTCCATCGAAGGGGACATCGAGAACCCGGAAGGCAGTCCCATCCTGTCCAAGTATCCGGCCTTCGCGGCCGACCACCACGCGGTGGATTTTCTGTGCGACTACCTGCGGATGATGGTCGGTGGCAATCTGAATGCCTTCGAGATCGAAAACCTGATGGACATCGAGATGGAAACCCATCACCACGAAGCCCATACGCCGGCGCACGTGGTGTCGAAGGTGGGCGACGCGGTGCCGGCTTTCGGTATCGTCGTGGCGGTGATGGGCGTGGTGAACGTGATGGGCTCGGTGGGCCAGCCGCCGGCGGTGCTCGGCAAGATGATCGGCGGGGCGCTGGTCGGCACTTTCCTCGGCATCCTGATCTCGTACGGCTTCGTGGCGCCGGTGGCCGGCCAGCTTGAGCAGAAGGTCGAGGAGGGCGGCAAGATCTACCAGTGCATGAAGGCGGTGCTGCTCGCCAGCATGAACGGCTACGCGCCGCAGGTGGCGGTGGAGTTCGGCCGCAAGGTGCTGTATTCGGCCGACCGGCCGGGTTTCGCCGAACTCGAAGAAGCGATCAAGAGCAAGAAGTGATGAACGCTCCGCTGGTGCGGCGTGACGCGCCGCGATCCTCGTCGTCGGCCGGGCCGGTGTCATGAGCGACGACACTCAACAGCCCATCGTCGTCAAGAAGATCAAGAAGGGCGGCGGCGGTGCCCACGGTGGCGCGTGGAAGATCGCCTACGCGGACTTCGTGACCGCGATGATGGCCTTCTTCCTGCTGATGTGGCTGCTCGGGTCCACGGCTCAGGGCGACCTGCAGGGGATTGCGGATTTCTTCCAGTCGCCGCTGAAGGTGGCGATGAGCGGCGGTTCGGGGGCCGGCGACGCCACCAGCCCGATCGCCGGCGGCGGACAGGATCTGACCCGCTCGGTCGGCCAGGTCAAGCGCGGCGACGTCGAGGGTCGGCGCTCGATGAACATCGAGGCTGCCAAGGGTGCGACCAAGCCGGTCGGCGACGAGAACGCCGAGGCGGTCAAGAAAGCCGAGGAACGCAAGGAGCGGGCCAAGCTCGAAGACCTGAAAGGGCAGATCGAGGCGATCATCGAGGCCAGCCCCAGCCTGCGTCCGTTCAAGAACCAGCTGCTGCTCGACATCACCACCGAGGGCCTGCGCATCCAGATCGTCGACGAGCAGAACCGCCCGATGTTCGACTCGTCGAGCGCCGCGCTGAAACCCTACACCCAGGAACTCCTGCGTTCGATCGGGGCGACCCTGAACGGCGTGGATAACAATGTGAGCCTGTCCGGCCACACCGATTCGACCCGTTACGCGGGCGGCGAACGCGGCTTCTCGAACTGGGAGCTGTCGGCCAACCGCGCCAATGCGTCGCGGCGCGAGCTGGTGGCGGGCGGTCTGGCGGAAGGAAAGATGGTCCGCGTGGTCGGTCTGGCCGACACGCTGCCTCTCGATCCGGCCAATCCGAATGGTCCGATCAACCGGCGGATCAGCATCATCGTGCTCAACAAGCAGACCGCCGAGGCGATGCGCGCCGGCGGGAAGAAGCTCGACGTCGGCAACGAAACCGGCGTCGACGTCAACGACATCCGTTCCGGTCTGGCCGGCAGTGGGTCACGCCCGGCTCCGGGCGGCCATTAAAGAATGGGGGCCAAAGTGACGATATGTCCCCAAGTATTTGCGACGTGAACACATGACCATGAAACCCTCCCGGACAACTGCGATCTTTCTGGGCCTGCTGTGGTCCGGGGCAATGGCGGGCGCGGCGGTCTACCTGCGGGACGACTACCGGGCGGGCGCCGTGGCCCTGAGCCTGACGGTGCTGGGCTGGGTCGCGCTGATGGCGCTGGTGACGACCGGCGCGGGGGCTGTCGCGGCCGACGCCGGCCAGGCGCAGGCCGCCGAAGGGCTGGCGGCGCTCGACGACGTGCTGCGCGAATGCGCGGCGGCGTTTCGCGCCCAGCACGACGCCATCCGCAGCGAGGTGGATCGTGTGCAGGAGATGCTGAGCGGCGCCATCGCGTCGCTGACCGAGAGTTTCCATGGCCTGCTGGCGACCACCCAGGCCCAGCGGGCGATCGCGGTCGGTCTGGCCACCGATGACGACGAAGAGGACGGCAAGCCGCGTTTCGACGAATTCGTCGCCCACACCTCGGGGGTGATGCAGCGCGTTGTCGACAGCGTCATTCTGAACAGCAAGCTCGGCATGGAGCTGGTCGAGCTGACCGACCGCATCTCGAAGCGCGCCAGCGACGTGGAAGGCATTCTCGGCGAGATCGGCAGCATCTCGAAACAGACCAACCTGCTGGCCCTCAACGCTGCCATCGAGGCGGCGCGGGCCGGCGAGGCGGGGCGGGGCTTTGCGGTGGTGGCCGACGAGGTGCGCGACCTGTCGACGCGCACCGCGCAGTTCAGCCAGCAGATCGGGACGGTGATGAGATCGATGCGCGAGGGCGTGAAGGGGGCCGAGGAGGCGATCGAACGCCTGGCGTCCACCGACATGAACTTCGCGCTCGAGTCGAAGCAGCAGGTGGAGCACGTGCTGGAGTCGATCGACGGCATCAACCAGCAGCGCGGCAAGGCCATCGTCCGCCTCGGCGAGCACGCCCAGGCGATGGACGGCGAAGTCAATCGTGCCGTCACCGCGCTGCAGTTTCAGGATCTGGTGTCCCAGCTCATCGGGCACGTGGATCGGCGGGTGGATGGGCTCAACCAGCTGATGGTGGAGTTCGATTCGCTCTCCGACGGTATTCGGCACGCCATGGCGTCGGGCGATGTCGATCCGCTGCGCCGTGCGGCCGGAACAATCCGGACGCAGCTCGTGGCGCTCGATCAGCGGGTTGGCGGAAATGCGGTGAGCCAGCACGATGTCTCGCATGGCGAAATCGACTTGTTTTAGATTCAAGAACCTTAGGAAATAGCAATGGCCAAGACCGTACTTACCGTTGATGACTCTGCCTCCATCCGGCAGATGGTGTCCTTCACCCTGAAAAGCGCCGGCTACGAGGTGGTCGAGGCTGTCGATGGCATGGATGGCCTCGACAAGTCCAAGTCCAAGCCTTTCAATCTGGTCCTCACCGATCAGAACATGCCGCGCATGGATGGGTTGTCCCTCATCAAATCGCTGCGGGCCATGCCCCAGTACCGCACGGTGCCGATCCTGATGCTCACCACCGAGTCCTCGGACGCGATGAAGTCCCAGGGCAGGGCCGCCGGCGCCACCGGCTGGCTCGTCAAGCCCTTCGACCCGCAGAAGCTCATCGAGGTGGTCAAGAAAGTCATCGGCTGAGTCGCGGCGGGCATTCATGCATCACGGGAGACAGGCATGGCCATAGACATGAGCCAGTTCTACCAGGTGTTTTTCGAGGAAGCCGCCGAGCACCTGGCGAGCATGGAGGCGTTGCTGCTGGCGATCGATCCGGCGGCGCCGGACGCCGAGGAGGTCAACGCGCTGTTCCGGGCCGCCCACTCGATCAAGGGGTCGAGCGGCACCTTCGGCTTCCAGGACATGATGGAAGTCACCCACATCCTCGAGACGATGCTCGACCGGGTGCGCAAGGGCGAGGCGCCGCTGACCGACGACATGGTCGATGCCTCCCTCGTCGCGGGCGATGTGCTGAAGAACCTGCTGGCCGCCCACCGCGGCGAGGACGAGGCCGACCGTGAGGCCGCCGAGGCCATCTGCCACCGGCTCGAAGCGCTGTGCCGGGCGCTCGACGCGCCGCTGCCGACAGCGCCGGCGGCTCCGGCTGCGGCTGCGGTCATCGCGGCGCTGCCCTGCACCACCGGCTTCGACCTGTATTTCACGCTGGCCGGCGGGCCGGCCGGCGACGGCCTGGGACATCTGATCGAGGAGCTGGGCAGTTTCGGCATCGTCGAGACCGTTGCCGCGCCCAGAGCCGACAGCCCGGAATGTCATCTGCGCATCGTCACCGAGGTGGCGGCGGATGTGCTGCATGGCGTGCTGGACTTCGTTGCCGACGGCGCGTCGGTGCGGATCGAGCCCTTCGGCGCGCCGGCCGCAGACGAGGCCTACGGATTTTTCACCGAGCCGGGGCCGGCGACCGAGGAGGCTTACGGCTTCTTCGACGTCGAGCCGGCCGCCGCCGCAGAGGCCGCCGAGGAGGCTTACGGCCTGTTCTCCGAACTGGACGCG
>SSSX01000047.1 GCA_015657735.1 Zoogloeaceae bacterium | reverse complement strand
TTGATGCCGAGCTCTTCGTCGAGTTCGCGGATCAGCGCCTCGCGGGGCGTCTCGCCGGGCTCGACCTTGCCGCCGGGGAATTCCCAGTAGCCGGGGTAGAAGGTGTCGGGGGCGCGCTGGCCGAGCAGGAAGCTGCCGTCCGGCCGGGTGATCACCGCAGCGGCGACGTGGACGATCTTGCGCGGGGGTGTGGTCATGCGTCGAAGCGTCCGGCGTAGTCGCGGGCGAACTGCCAGGCCACCCGGCCGCTGCGCGAGCCGCGCAGCAAGGCCCACTGCAGCGCGTCGCCGCGGGCGCCGGCGATGGCGTCGCGCGGCACGCCGAACTCGCCGAGCCAGTGATTGACGACGGTAAGGTATTCGTCCTGGCTGAAGGGGTAGAAGGAAATCCACAGGCCGAAGCGCTCGGAGAGCGAAATCTTCTCCTCGACCGCCTCGGCCGGGTGCACTTCGCCGTCCTTGTGCTTGGTGGCGGCGTTCTCGGAGAAATACTCCGGCATGAGGTGGCGGCGGTTGGAGGTGGCGTAGATCAGCACGTTGTCCGGCACCGCCGCGAGCGAGCCGTCGAGGACGCTCTTGAGCGCCTTGTAGGCCGGTTCGCCGTCCTCGAAGGAGAGGTCGTCGGTGAACAGGATGAAGCGCTCGGGGCGGCCTTCGAGGAGCGCGACGATGTCCGGCAGGTCGATCAGATCGTCCTTGTCCACTTCGATCAGGCGCAGGCCGTCGGCGGCAAACTCGTTGAGCAGCGCCTTCACCAGCGAGGATTTGCCGGTGCCGCGGGCGCCGGTCAGGAGCACGTTGTTGGCGCGTTTGCCGGCGAGGAACTGACGGGTGTTGGCGACAATGCGTTCCTTCTTCTCGTCGATGTCCTGCAGGTCGTCGAGGCGGATGCGGTGCGGCTTGGGCACCGGCTCGAGGGCCGTCGCGTTGTGCCGGCGGCGCCAGCGGAAGGCGGTGGCGGCGTGCCAGTCGGGCGCCGCGGCGTCGCTCGGCAGGAAGCGTTCGAGGCGCTCGAGCAGGCGCTCGGCGCGGGCGAGGAACTGGTTCAGGTCAGTCATCGGGGGAGTCATCCGTGTCTTTTTCGGGCGGGCGGCGCAGGGCCAGCCAGACGATGGCGAGCAGGGCCGCCGCAACCGCAAGTTCGAGGCCGATCAGCCACATTGGAGCGTCCTTTGGCGGCCCGGGCCGGCGGGCCGGTGGTTATACTCGGGCGGCTAACGATTGCCAGCCGCGAGTGTACCCCATCCATGCCGCACCCCTTTCCCCGCCTTGCCGTTCTCCTGTCGACGCTGCTCCTTGCCGCCTGCGCAGGGGCGCCGAAGCCGTCCGGAGCCCCGCCGGTGCCATCGGCGCCGCCCGCTGCCAGCGTTCCGGCGCCGTCCGGCGGTGCGCCGGCGCCCCTGCCGCTGGCGCGCCCGCTGCAGCCGGCGGGCTGGGCCGAGCTGCCCGGCTGGACCTCCGATGCGGTCGACGAGGCGTGGCCGGCCTTTCTCGCCTCGTGCCGGGCGCTGGCCCGCCAGGCGGCGTGGCAGCCGGTCTGCGAGGCCGCGCGCGGCCTGGGCGAGCGGCCGGGGACGGCGGCGGCGCGGGGCTTCTTCGAGGCGCGCTTTGCGCCGTGGCGGGTGAGCAACCCCGACGGCAGCCGCGAAGGCCTCGTCACCGGCTACTACGAGCCGCTGATCAAGGGCAGCCGGAGCCGCTCGAAGAGTTTTCCGTGGCCGGTGCTCGGCGTGCCTGACGATCTGCTCGCCATCGATCTGGGCGAGCTGCTGCCCGAGCTGAAAGGCCAGCGGCTGCGCGGCCGGCTGGTCGGCAACAAGGTCGTGCCCTACTACTCGCGGGCCGACGTGGCGCGGCAGGCCGACCGTTTCGCCGGCAAGACGATCCTTTACGCCGAGGATGCGGTGGACCTGTTCTTCCTGCAGGTGCAGGGTTCGGGGCGCGTGCAGCTGCCCGACGGCGGCGTCGTGCGCCTCGCCTACGCCGACACCAACGGTCATCCCTACCAGTCGATCGGCCGCTGGCTGGC
>SSSX01000380.1 GCA_015657735.1 Zoogloeaceae bacterium | reverse complement strand
CGAGCCCGGCATCCCGATGCCGCCGCGCGGGTCGGACGTGGATGAGGCCTTGACGGTATATTTCCGGGGCGTTGCCCGCCGTGGCGGTGGGCAGGTCAGTTTGCGGCGCTTGCTGCGCATGGTCGGCACCTACCGATCCTCCCCGGAGATGATCGAGCGCCTGGCAAAGATGGCCCGGGGCAACGGGCTCGATTTCGCCCCGGCGTTGACTGACGATCTCGACGCCATTCATCGGCTGGAACTCCTGCCCGGCGCAACTGCGCCATCGATCGAACTTCCCGCAGTGCCGACTCAGGGCAGTGGCCCGGACGGCGAGCGCCTGCGTCGTGCCCTGGCTCGCTTGCGTGACAAGCTGATTTCCGGCGATGGCCGCAGCCCGTCGATTCGCATGCAGATCTGCCGTCCCGGCCGCGCGGTGGATCTGCACGAGCTTGAGGGCGTGTCGACCGGCCTGGCCGAACGGACCCTGACACTGCTGCGCGGTGGCAAACGGGCCCGCCTGTTCGATGCGGCGGAAATCGGCACCCACGATACGGCCCGCCGGGTGGCCCAGGCGCTGCTGCAACTCGAGCGCGAACGGTCGACCCGCTACGAGGAAACGGGTGCCGACGACCTCTATCTCGGCTACCCCTTTGTCACCGGGTTGGCGGGCGGCTACCTGTTTCGTGCGCCGCTGATTCTTCATCCGGTACGCATTGAGCGTGGTGCCCGCGGTGCCGGTGCAGTCAGCCTGGTGCCGCCACCCGATGCCGCCCCGGTCGCCAACCAGTCCGCCTTGCGTCTGATCTTTCACCGCAAGGGATACAGTTATCCGGACGAACTCGCCGAAAAGGCCGATGAGCTTGCCGCCGTCGGCCCCGAGGCCTTGCTGGCGGAACTGGCGCTGATCGGCCTCGGGACGGTCGGTTCGCTCGACCGCCTGCTGCCCTTTGGCGATCGGCGCGAAGAACTCGCCGAATGGCGGGACGATCGACTGGAGGTCGAAGAGTGCGCGGTGCTGGGGCTCTTCCCGCAATCGAGTTCCGATCTTTTGCAGGATTACGACGATCTGCTGTCCGCACTCGACAAGGGCGTGCCGCCGGTCGAGCTTTTCGCCAGCGCGCGGGAGGTGTTGCCAGCCGACTTGCGTCAGGCCCTGGTGCCGGACACCGTCGCCCCCACGGCGGCCGAAGCGCCGCCCGTGGTCCCGGTGCTCTATGCCGACCCCGTGCAGCGCGGCGTGTTGGCAGCCGCGCGCACGGCGCCGGCATTGGTAGTGGACGGTCCGCCGGGTACCGGCAAGAGCCAGGTCATCGTCAATCTGGTTGCCGATGCGCTGGCACGAGGCGAGAAAGTTGCCGTGGTTTGCGAAAAGCGCGCCGCCCTCGATGTGGTTGCCCATCGACTCGATGGCGTGGGGTTGCGTCATCTGCTGGCTGTCGTGCATGACGTGCAGGAGGATCGCCGTGCCCTATATGGGCAAGTGACTGCGCGACTCGAAAAGCTCGCGCCACGCGAAGACGACAGTCGTCGCCAGGGGCTGGTCGCCGGCGAAGTCGATGCCTTGATGGAGCGTCTGCGACAACGGGCTGCGCTGACCATGGCGACGCCGCCGGCGCATCGGGGCGGCGCCGGCGATCCGTTGGCCCTGGGCCAGTTGCATACGTACGCTTCCGGACTGGAAGTGACCGAACCTTGTCAGGTAAACGCCCTGGCGGAATTGCCGCCGGGTCG
>SSSX01000379.1 GCA_015657735.1 Zoogloeaceae bacterium | reverse complement strand
GACGGCTCGCAGCAGCAGAGCGGGCTGTTCGGCAAGCTGCTCGGCGCCGGCAAGCGGCTGCTCACCGGCGAGAGCCTGTTCACCACCGTCTATCACAACGAGGGCGCCGGCAAGCGCCGGGTCGCCTTCGCCGCGCCCTACCCGGGCAAGATCGTGGCGGTCGATTTGTCCACCGTCGGCGGCACGCTGATCTGCCAGAAGGATTCCTTCCTCGCCGCCGCCAAGGGCGTGGCGCTGGGCATCGCCTTCCAGAAGAAGATCGGCGTCGGCCTGTTCGGCGGCGAAGGCTTCGTGATGCAGAAGCTCGACGGCGACGGCATGGCCTTCATCCACGCCGGCGGCACGCTGATGGAGCGCACGCTGCGGCCCAACGAGACCCTGCGCGTCGACACCGGCTGCGTGGTCGCCTTCCAGCCCAGCGTCGATTTCGACATCCAGTACGCCGGCAAGATCAAGACCGCGCTGTTCGGCGGCGAAGGCCTGTTCTTCGCCACGCTGACCGGCCCCGGCAAGATCTGGCTGCAGTCGCTGCCCCTGTCGCGGCTGGCCGACCGCATCGTGATGGCCTCCCGCGCGGCGGGCGGCGGCGGCAAGGAAAGCGGTTCGCTGCTCGGCGGCATCGGCCTCGGCTCGCTGCTCGGCGACGACGAGTGAGCGACGCCGGCGGTTCGCCGCCGCTGCCGGCGCGCCTCTACCCGCCCGGCGGCGACGCCCACGGCCATCCGGCGACCCTCGTGTGGCGCGCCGGCCGGCTCATCGTCAGCCCGGCCGACGGCGCCCCGCAGGCGGTGCCGGCCGCCGCGCTGCGCATCGCCGCCCGCGGCTTCAACGGCAGCCAGTGGGCCATCAGCTGGCACACCGCCGACGGCGAACAGCTGCTGATCGTCGCCGACGCCCACATCGCGCCGCTGCGCGAGGCGCTGCCGGCGCTGTTCGCCGGCGGCGTGCAGGCCCGCGCCAGCGGCACCCGGCGCTTCGTCGTCGGCATCGCGCTGCTCGCCGCGATTCCGCTGCTGTTCGCCGGCGCCGTGCTGCTGTCGGTCGAACCGCTGGCCGAACGGGTCGTCGACCACATCCCGCCGGAAGTCGAACGGCAGATCGGCGCGGCGGTGCTCGCGCGCACCCGCGCCGACAGCCGGATGATCGACCACGGTCCGGCCTTCGACGCCCTGCAGGCCATCGGCCGCCGCCTGGCCCGCCCCGGCGAGACCCTGCAGCTGCACCTTGCCGAGCGCGCCGACGTGAACGCCTTCGCCGCTCCCGGCGGCATCGTCGTGGTGTTCAGCGGCCTGATGGCCCGCGCCGGCTCGGCCGAAGAAGTGGCCGGCGTGCTGGCCCACGAGATCGCCCACGTCGAACTGCGTCACAGCACCCGGCAGATCGTCAAGGCCGCCGGCCTGCGGGTCATCGTGTCGGCGCTGGCCGGCGACTACAGCGCCCTCGGCAACTGGACGGCCCGTCTCGGCGAGCTGAAGTTCTCCCGCGATGCCGAACGCGAAGCCGATGCCCGCGCGCTGCAGCGCCTCGCCGACGCGCGCATCGACGCGCAGGGCATGCTGCGCTTTTTCGGCACGCTGGCGGCAAGCGAGACGGCGTCACCGGTGGTGCTGTCCACCCACCCGGCCACCGCCGAACGGATCGCCACGCTGCGACAGGCCATCGCGGCCCACCCGGCATCGCCGCCCGAACCCCTCGGCATCGCGTGGCGCCCGGTGGTGCAATCCCTCGGCGGGCCGCCGGACAAACCCTGAACCCGCCGGCCTCAGAACAGCCGCGCCGCCAGCAGCAGGGCGCCCCGGCAGAGCGCCGCGATCCCCAGCGCCAGCGCCACCGACAGGCCCAGCGAGAACAGCGCGTCGCGACGGCCGATGGTCTTCAGCATCACCGCGAAGGTGGACACGCAGGGCACGTAGAAGGTCAGGAAGACCAGGAAGGTGGCGATCTGCACGCCGTCGAGCAGCGGCGCGATATCCTGGCTGCCGAGCGCCTGATAGACCATCAGCAGCGACAGTTCCTTGCGCAGCACGCCGAACAGGATCGGCACCCCGAGCACCGCCGGCAGCCCGAGCCACCAGTGGCTCACCGGCAGCAGCAGCGTGTTGATCAGTGCATCGGCACCGAAGTGGGTCAGCAGCGCCAGCACCACGCTGCCGAGCACCAGCAGCGGCGTGACGATGGTCAGGATGTCGCTGGTGCGCGCCCAGGTGATCGCCAGCAGCCGGCGCAGGCGTGGCAGCGCGTAAGGTGGAATGGCCTGGATCAGGCCCGGGCTGGCTTGCACATAGCGGCGCGTGAGCAGTTTGCCGGCCACCGCGATGACCGCCAGCGTCAGCGCGAAAATGCCCAACACGCCCTCCCAGCCGAGGTATTTGCCACCGATCGCGAGGACGATCGCCGAACGCGCCGAGCACGGCACAAAGGTGATCAGCAGCGAGGCGACGATACGCTCGCGCCCCGTCGACGAGGCCGCCACCGCCGACAGCGCCGGCACGTTGCAGCCCAGCCCGAGCAGGAAGGGCACCGCCACGCCGCCGTGCAGACCGATGCGGTGGAAGCCGCGGTCCACCACGAACGCCACCCGGTGCATGATCCCCGATTCTTCCAGGCTCACCAGCAGCAGCACCAGCGGCAGCATGTAGGGCACGACGATGCCGATCAGGCCGGCCAGCCCGTCGGCGACCGCGCGGCCGACGACGCCGGCGGTGCTGTGCGGCTGCCACTGGCCGATCCACGCGGCGAGCGGCGCCGAGGTGAGCGCATCGAGCCCGGTGCTGACCTCGAAAACCATGAACAGCACCAGCGCAAACACCGCCAGCGTGCCGATCAGCCCCCAGCGGGGATGCAGGAAGAGACGGTCGAGCGCCGATTTCCAGCCCACCTTCTCGGCGGCATGGCCGAGCCGCGTAACCTGCTCGTGGAGCTGCGCGGCGCGGAAATGGCGGTCGGCGAACAGTTCGTCGGCGAGCGGCCGCGGCAGCACGCGGGCGGCCTCGCTGCGCGCCGCGTCGAGCGCCGAAGCGACCGCCGGAAAACGCGCCGCCAGCTCCGCGGCGAGCCAGGTGTCGGCGCGCGCCAGCTGGGTCAGCAGCAGGGCGCGCGGCACCCGGAAGGCGGCCGCCACCTCCGGCGCATCGAGCAGCGCGCTCAACGGCGCCAGCGCCCGGCGCAGATGCGCACCGGGCGGCTGCGGCAGCGGGCAACTGCCGGCGTGCAGCAGGCCGAGGGCCGTTTCGAAGACCGCCGCGATGCCCTTGCCCATGTGGGCGACGGTCGGCACCACCGGCACGCCGAGCGCTGCCGAAAGCGCCGCGACATTGATGAAGATGCCCTTGTCGCGCGCTTCGTCGAGGCGGTTGAGGGCGATCACGAGAGGCTTGCCGAGCTGGCACAGTTCCTGGGCGAGGGCCAGGCTGCCTTCGAGAGCGGTCGCATCGACCACCTGGATCAGCAGGTCGGGGGCCGTGAAGCCCGCCGCGCCCGGCGCTCCGTCCTCACCGTGGCCGTCGCCCGCCTGACCGCCGAGCAGGGCCATCAGCAGCCCGCGGTCGGCCTCGTCGAGATCGTGGAAGCTGCGCAGCGGCGGCAGATCGACCAGCGCCGCCTGCTCGAGGCCGACATTCACCTGGCAGGTGTCGAAGCGCAGCCCGCTCCCGGCCAGCCGGCCCGACGCCACGGCGGTGCTCGATGCGGCACGGAAGATGGTGCTCTTGCCGGTACGCGGCAGGCCGACCAGCGCGATCTGCGGACGGCGCTTCCCGCGCAGCAGGCTGCGCGGCAGCGACACCGTGGCAACGACGGGCGCGACGGCCTCCACCACGCCTTCCCCGCCCCGGTCTTTCAGACGCGCAGCCCGGCGCGGGTCATCAGCAGCAGCGCCTGGGCCCGGCTGGTCACGCCCAGCGCGCGCAG
>SSSX01000378.1 GCA_015657735.1 Zoogloeaceae bacterium | reverse complement strand
GGAACATGGCGCACCGCGATGGATCGTCAACTTTCCAACTAAAAAGCATTGGAGCAATCCGTCAAAGCTGGAATTTATCGAGGACGGACTAAAAGACTTGCGTCGCTTCCTCATCGAACAGAAAGTGCAATCGGTCGCTATCCCGGCACTAGGTGCAGGGCTTGGCGGTCTTGATTGGAAGGATGTCCGAAGGTTGATTGATAAAGAACTAGCGGGATTGGAAACTGAGATTATGGTTTATGAGGCGATGAAATGAAAACAGGCTTCACAGGAAAACTCTATTTCGAGTGGCTTGGCAAACATTCAGGTTATTCGTTTATGCCAAGACGAGGGAAATACTACTTATGGCCCGAATACGCCAGAAAAGCATTTGCAATGGGCAGTATGCAGAAGAATAGGAGCGAAAAATGTCAGCCATCGGTCACAAACTCCGCAAGACACAAGGAGGAATCATCTTCTGGTGCCCGGCCTGCAATACTGGCCATGAAGTCAGACTTGGAAGGAACGGCTGGAATTGGAACAATCGCGATGATTCGCCGACGATCATACCGTCCGTTTATGTCTCTGTGAACGATTGGAAATGCCATTGCATCGTCAAGGATGGACGTATTGAATACCTGACCGATTCAACGCATGATCTACGCGGAAAATCGGTTGAACTTCCGGATTGGCCTTTTTGATGCGCCCTGACAAACGCCGCCCCATGCGGGGAATCCCACAAGATATTTTCGCGCTGCTCTTGCGTGGCGAGAAGAACGAGAAGTCGAGGAAGAGAAGTCAGGCGATGGTTAAGAGGGTTAGAGTCCATGCCGGCCTATTACAATGAAATCGATCCTCATGCCGCGCAATGGCTACGAAAGCTAATAGCCGATGGCCATATCGCGCCGGGTGATGTGGACGAGCGAAGCATTGTCGAGGTGAGGCCAGATGACCTACGAGGATACGAACAATGTCATTTCTTCGCCGGAATCGGCGGCTGGTCCTACGCCTTGCGCTTGGCTGGAATCTCCGATGATCGACCTGTTTGGACAGGAAGTTGTCCCTGTCAACCGTTCTCATCGGCGGGAAAGCAGCGTGGCTGCGAAGATGAGCGCCACCTATGGCCTACGTTCTTCAGTCTCATCCGCGAGTGCCGCCCTGCAAGCGTCTTTGGCGAACAGGTTGCCGGAGTTAATGGCCTCGCATGGATCGATCATGTATTCGCTGACCTGGAAGACGAAAACTACGCCGTTGGGGCGGCGGATTTGCCAGCTTGCGGCGCGGGAGCTCCCCATAGAAGACAGCGGTTATTCTGGGTGGCCAACGCCAACAGCGAAGATAACAGCGGGCGGCGAATACAAAGACACGGAGATGGCGATAGCACGCTGCATGGGGCCACATGCGAACGATTTACGGGATTTTGTTCGGATGGTTCCATGGCCAACTCCGACATCACGGGACTGGAAGGATGGAGCAACGACGCTCCAGAATACGCCAGTCAACGCGCTGTTAGGCCGTCAAGTCCTTGGAGTCAACTCGAATGGCTCACATGCTCAGATGGAAAATCAAGGCCGACTCAACCCGGCATTTTCCCGCTGGTTGATGGGATTTCCAAAAGCGTGGTGCGAGGCGGCGATAGAAGCATGGCACCAGATGCCAATCAATCGGCGGAAGCGCGCACCATGCGACTGAAAGGATATGGGAATGCTATTGTCCCGCAGGTCGCGGCGATTTTCATCACGGCGGCGATGCAAATTCTATGACTACCAATAGCAGGGAGTGTTAAAAAGTGAAACCAGAAACCGGCGTTGCTGTTATCGTGGATGGACAAGTAGTTGCTTGGTTCAACAAGTTCGATGACTCTGTTATAGACTGGTGCGCAGGAAACTACTTTGGGCGATGGCTTACATGCAAAGCGGAATGTCCTGTTTTAATTCCGCTGACTGAAG
>SSSX01000046.1 GCA_015657735.1 Zoogloeaceae bacterium | reverse complement strand
TCGACAGTGCGCCGTCGTCGGCGGCGTAGCGTTCGGACGTCAGGCGCAGCGGCGGCACGCCGATGGCCCGGCTGACCGCCGGACGGTCTTCGACGGGTTCGGGCGCGGGATCGGAAAAATGGATGACGGGCGGCATGACGCGAAAGCGGTGGCGGATGCAAGGGCCGCGCAGTTTACGCCTTTGCCGCCGCCCTGGCGCGACGGCCGGATTCGCTTACAAAAAAGCGCGGATGCCGGCGTCGCCGGTGTTCAGAAGAGCTCGACGTCGTCGCCCTTGTCCTTCATCTCGGCCTTGTAATTTTCCAGCGCCTCCTTCACCGGCACGCCGCGCATCACCGCGTTGAACATGTCGATCTCTTCGCGGGTGGAGTACTTGGCGCGGATTTTTTCCTGCAGCGCGACCCATTCGAACGGGCTGTAGATCCGGCGCTGGTCGGTGACCAGGCCGCTGAGGGCTTCGAGACTGTGGGAGACGTGGGCGAGGCGCTGGCTGAGCTTGTCGTAGAACTGGAAAGCGATGATCGAGCGCTGCACGCGGGTCGCGACTTCGCTGGCGTGGCCGATCAGCGCGGCCTTGAGTTCGGCGGTGGCGGCGGTGTCGGGGAGCTGTTCGAGGGCGCTGCCCATCATGCGCATGTAGCCGGCCATCGAGGTGAAGGAGTCGGTGAGCACCTCGACAGAGCTGCTGCCTTCCTTCATCGCGGCGTCGATCTGGCCGACGGCGAGTTCGAGCATCAGCACGGTTTCGCGCACCTGGCTCCAGTCCAGGTCGGGTGTCAGGGCGCTGCTGCCGCGCCGTTCTTCTGCTGCTGACATGAGTGGTGTCTCCGGTGTTCTCGTGGGCGATGTGCGGTTTTCGGCCTGGCTCCGAAAAGCTTTAGGGCAGGCGCGACCCTCAGCCCCCGATGAAAACCGGCTCCGGCTCCAGGTCGACGCCGAAGCGGGCCCGCACGTCGGCGCGCACCGCGGCGCTGGCGGCGCGCACGTCGGCACCGCAGGCCCCGCCATGGTTGACGAGGACCAGCGCCTGGCGTTCGTAGCAGCCCACCGGGCCGAGGCGGCGGCCTTTCCAGCCGGCCTGTTCGATGAGCCAGCCGGCGGCGAGCTTGTGGCTGCCGTCGGCCTGCGGGTAGTGCGGCAGGCCGGGGTGGGCGGCGGCCAGGCGGGCGTAGTCGGCGGCCGACACGACCGGGTTCTTGAAGAAGCTGCCGGCGTTGCCGATCTCGGCCGGGTCGGGCAGCTTGCGGCGGCGGATCGCGATGACCGCATCCGACAGCTGCAGCGGCGTCGGCGTGGCGATGCCGCCCGCTTCGAGTTCGCGGGCCACGTCGGCATACCCCATTCTGGGCACCCAGCGCTTGGGCAGCCGGAAGGTGACCGCGGCGATCAGATAGCGGCCGGCACCCTGCTGCTTGAAGAAGCTGTCGCGGTAGCCGAAGCGGCAGTCGGCCTTGTCGAAGCCGACCGTCTTGCCGGTGGCCAGGTCGTAGGCGCGCAGGCTGTAGAAATGCTCGGCCATCTCGATGCCGTAGGCGCCGATGTTCTGCACCGGCGCGGCGCCGACGGTGCCGGGGATCAGCGACAGGTTCTCGAGGCCCGGCCAGCCCATTTCGAGCGTCCAGCGCACGAAGTCGTGCCAGTTCTCGCCGCCGCCGGCGCGGATGTAGAAGGCGTCGGCATCCTCCTGCACGCGGGCGCGGCCGCGGAAGGCGACATGCAGCACGAGGCCGGCAAAGTCGCCGGCCAGCACCAGATTGGAACCGCCGCCGAGGACGAAGCGCGGCAGACCGGCAACCCGCGCATCGTCGAGCACGGCACGCAGTTGATCGGCCGACTCGACGGCGGCGAACCACGCCGCCCGGGCCGGCAGGCGCAGGGTGTTGAAGGCGTCGAGGGCGACGTCGGGGCGGAGCAGATCGGCGGTCATGGGTACGATCGGGCGGAGTTGAGCGGGGCGCGGCGCCTTATTGGCGGATCTCCGAGAACGGTGGCGGCGGCGGCATGTCGGGCGTGCGGCGGCACGGGTTGATGTCCAGCCCGCCGCGGCGGGTGTAGCGCGCCCACACCGACAGCGCGGTCGGCCGGCAGTGGCGCAGCACGTCCATGAAGACGCGCTCGACGCATTGCTCGTGGAACTCGTTGTGCTGCCGGAAGGAGATAATGTAGCGCAGCAGACCTTCCCTATCGATCGGCGCGCCACGATAGCGCACCACGATCATGCCCCAGTCCGGCTGGCCGGTGACGAGGCAGTTGGACTTGAGCAGATGGGAGTACAGCGTTTCGGCCACGTGGGCCTGGGCGTGATCGGCGGCGAGCAGCGAGGGGTCGAGGGTGTAGCGGTCGACGTCGATGTCGAGACGGTCGAGGAGCACGCCTTTGGGGTAGCCGAGGTGGCGCGGCGGGCGCAGCGACAGCGGCTCGACGTACACCGCGACGGGGCCGCCGGCGGCTTCCGAGAGGTCGCGGACGAGGATGGCGGTGAGCTCGGCGGGGCTCGCCAGCCGGGTCTGGTTGAACGAGTTGAGGTAGAGCTTGAAGGATTTGGATTCGACGAGGTTGGGCGAATCCGCCGGCACGCGGAAGCTGGCCAGCGCGACGACCGGCTTGCCGCGGGGATCGAGCCACGACAGTTCGTAGGCGTTCCACACGTCCTCGCCGACGAAGGGCAGCGCGCCGGCGGCGATCCCGATCTCGTCGCGCTTGCCCTGCCGCTCGATCGGAAACAGCAGTTCGGGCGCGTAATGCTCGGCGTAGGCGACCGGCTTGCCGAGGGGCGAGGCGTCGGGGTGGCTGGGGATGCGGGTCGAGCTCATGGCTGGCGGAGGGCGGCGAGGAGTTTCTGGCCGGCGCGGCCGTCGATGGCGTGGCCGAGGCGTTGCTGTTCGACGCGGATCGCGGCGCGGCTGGCGTCGCCGAGCATGCCATCCACCGCACCTATGTCATAACCACGAGCAATCAGCAGGGTTTGTAGCTCGCGGCGCTCGGCGCGCGACAGGCCGGGGTCGTCGGTCGGCCACGGCGTGGCGAACGGCCCGCCGCCCTTGAGGCGGTCGGACAGATGGGCGATCGCCAGCGCGTAGCTCTCGGCGGCGTTGTAGCCGTAGATCGCGTCGAAGTTGCGGAACACCACGAACGCCGGGCCGCGCGGGCCGGCGGGCAGCAGCACCGCGGCGGCATCCGGGCCGGCCAGCGCGCGGCCGTCGACGCGGGTCACGCCGCGGGCGCTCCAGCTGGCGAGCGGCTGCTTGTTGCGGCGGCCGGCCAGGCTGACGTCGAAACCGGCCGGCAGGCGCACTTCGTAGCCCCACGGCTCGCCGTCGCGCCAGCCGGCTTTGTTGAGGAAATTGGCGGTGGACGCCAGCGCGTCGGGCACGCTGCCGACCAGGTCGCGGCGGCCGTCGCCGTCGAAATCGACCGCCAGGCGCAGGAAGGTCGACGGCATGAACTGGGTG
>SSSX01000377.1 GCA_015657735.1 Zoogloeaceae bacterium | reverse complement strand
CCCTCCCGCATGCATGGCTTGCGGCCGTGGAGGGCAGCGGTATACTCGCAGGCCCTCCTTCTCATCGGATGCCTGCCATGGGAAAACTCAGTGAAACCCTCGCCCTCGCCCAGGAACGCGCCCGCAGCCTGGGTCTTCCCTACGCCGGCGCCCTGACGCCCCGGGAAGCATGGGATGTGCTCCAGCTGGCACCGGGCTCCAAGCTCGTCGATGTCCGCACCCGTGCGGAATGGGACTGGGTCGGCCGCGTGCCGGGCGCCATCGAGATTGAGTGGATGCTTTATCCGGGCAACGAACCCAACGCCCACTTCCTGGCACACTTCAAGCGTCAGGTCGATCCGGAAGCGCTGGTGATGTTCCTGTGCCGAAGCGGCGCCCGTTCCAACGCCGCGGCCACCCTGGCAGCCGGCTCGGGCTTCACCAATGCCTACAACATCCTGGAAGGCTTCGAAGGCGACAAGGACGCCGGCGGCCACCGCAACAAGGTCGGGGGCTGGCGTCACGCCAACCTGCCGTGGACCCAGGGCTGAACACCACAGGACACCGAGATGCAAGCCGTTCCCATCAGTTTCGACCGCTTCAACACTCTTTCCGACACCGATGCCCACGCGCGCATTCGCGCTGCCCGCGAGCGCCTCGGCGACCGGGCCGTGCTGCTGTGTCACCACTACCAGCGGGCCGACGTCTACCAATACGCCGACCTCACCGGCGACTCCCTCAAGCTGTCGCGTCTGGCGGCCGAAACGGAAGCCGAGTTCATCGTTTTCTGCGGCGTGCACTTCATGGCCGAGGTGGCGGACATCATGTCCAAACCCCACCAGCAGGCCATCCTGCCTGATCTCGCTGCCGGCTGTTCGATGGCCGACATGGCCAACCTGGCCAAGGTGGAACGCTGCTGGCGCGAACTGGCCGAGGTGCTCGAAACCCCGGACGCGCTGATCACCCCGGTCACCTACATCAACTCCGCCGCCGACCTGAAAGCCTTCTGCGGCGAACATGGCGGCATCGTGTGCACCTCCACCAACGCCCCCACCATCCTCGACTGGGCCTTCGCCCAGCGCGAGAAGGTGCTGTTCTTCCCCGACCAGCACCTCGGCCGGTGGACCGGCTTCAAGAAGGGCATCCCGCAGGACGAAATGGTAGTCTGGGATCCCGACCAGGAATACGGCGGCCTCAGCGTCGAACAGATCCGCAAGGCCAAGATCCTGCTCTGGAAGGGGCACTGCTCGGTGCACCAGATGTTTCAGCCGGCGCACATCATCAAGTTCCGCAACCAGTACCCGGACGGCAAGGTCATCTCCCATCCCGAGAGCGCGCTCGAAGTGTGCCGCCAGTCCGACTTCGTCGGCTCCACCGAATACATCATCAAGGTCGTCAAGGAATCCGCGCCCGGCACCCGCTGGCTGGTCGGCACCGAGCTCAACCTCGTCAATCGCCTCGCCGAGGAAGTCAAGCACGAAGGCAAGATCGTGCAGTTCATGGCGCCCACCGTCTGCATGTGCTCGACGATGCAGCGCATCGACCCGCAGCACCTGGCGTGGACCCTCGAGAACCTCGCCGACGGCAAGGTCGTCAACCGCATCACGGTGCCCGAGCACGAAGCGGCGCTGGCCAAGGTCGCCCTCGAACGCATGCTCGCGGTGTCCTGAAATATTCCGGCTCCACGCTCAAGACGGCGCCCGCGGGCGCCGTTTTTCATGGGGCGCTGCAGCGTGCCAAGCGCGCGCCGAACGCGCAGAATCACTACAAAAAAACGGGAGACACGATGAGCACCCTGCGCATCTGCACCTACAACATCCACAAGGGCTTTTCGCAGTTCAACCAGCGCCTCTCGATCCACGACCTGCGTGACCGCCTGCGCCTGCTCAGCGCCGACGTGGTCTTCCTGCAGGAAGTGCAGGGCATGCACCTGCGCCACGCCCAGCGCCACGCCGACTGGCCGGGCCAGCCGCAGCACGAATTCCTCGCCCGCGACGTGTGGCAGCAGACTGCCTACGGCGGCAACGCGATCTACGACCACGGCCACCACGGCAACGCCATCCTAAGCCGCCACCCGATCCTGTCGCAGGCCAACCAGGACGTCTCCGACCACCGCTTCGAGAGTCGCGGCCTGCTCCACTGCGAAATCCGCGTCGCCGGCGTCGAGCGGCCGGTGCACTGCGTCTGCGTGCACCTCGGGCTCACCGCCGGCAGCCGCCGCCGCCAGATGGGCGCCCTCGTGCGGCGCCTCGACGAACTCGCCCCCGACGGCGCGCCGCTGATCATCGCCGGCGATTTCAACGACTGGCGCAACCACGCCGACGACTGCCTCACCGACCAGCTCGGCGTCGCCGAAGCCTTCGTGTCGATGCGCGGCCGGCCGGCGCGCAGCTTTCCGAGCACGCTGCCGGTGCTGCGTCTCGACCGCATCTACGTGCGCGGTTTTGCCGTCGACAAGGCCGAGGTGCACTACGGCCTGCCGTGGAGCCGCATCTCCGACCACGCGGCGCTGACCGCCCAGCTGCGCCCGCAATGAGCGTCGCCTGGTTGCGCGGCAACGCGCTGACCCTGCTCGAAAACGGCGCCGAGTTCTTCCCCGCGCTGCAGGCCGCCATCGACGGCGCGGCGACCGAGGTCTTTCTCGAAACCTACATCTTCGCCGCCGACGACACCGGCCGCGGCATCGCCGCCGCGCTGCGCCGGGCGGCCGGCCGCGGCGTCACGGTGCGGCTGATGGTCGACGGCTTCGGCGGCCGCGAATTCGTCGCCACGCTGCTCGACGAACTCGTCGCCGGCGGCGTGAACGTGTTGATCTACCGCCGCGAGCTCGCCGCCTTCTCGCTGCGCCGCCACCGCCTGCGCCGCCTGCACCGCAAGCTGGCGGTGATCGACGGGCGCATCGCCTTCGTCGGCGGCATCAACATCATCAGCGACTTCGACGGACCCGGCCTCGTCGCGCCGCGCCACGACTATTCGGTGCGCGTCGAAGGCCCGCTGCTCGGCCCCATCCACAGCACCGTCGCCCACGTCTGGGAAGTGGTCGCCTGGGCCTCGTTCCGCCGGCGCCTGCATCTCACCGCCGGTCCGCCGGCCTGCGCGGCGGCCTGCGGCGACGTCGAAGCCGGTTTCCTGATCCGCGACAACATCCGCCACCGCCGCGACATCGAGGACGCCTACCTGGTCGCCATCGCCGCCGCGCGCCGCGAAGTGATCCTCGCCAACGCCTATTTCCTGCCCGGCTGGCGCTTCCGCCAAGCCCTGCTGGGCGCCGCCCGGCGCGGCGTCCGGGTGACCCTGCTGACCCAGGGGTGGACCGACCACCCGCTGCAGCAGCGCGCCACCCGCGCCCTCTACGGCCAGCTGCTGGCCGGCGGCGTGCGCATCTTCGAATACCACCTCAGCCACCTGCACGCCAAGGTCGCGGTGGTGGACGAGCGCTGGGCCACCGTCGGCTCGTCGAACATCGACCCGTTCAGCCTGCTCCTCGCCCGCGAAGCCAACGTCTTCGTCCGCGACACGGCCTTCGCCGAAGACCTGCGCCGGCGCCTCGACCGCGCGATCGCCGACGGCGGCCGCGAAATCTCCGCCGACGCCTGGGAGCGCGGCCCGCGCCTGCAACGCCTGATCAACTGGCTCGCCTTCGGCGCCGTCCGCCTGATGATCGGCCTCGCCGGCTACGGCGGACGGCACTGACCGGAAGTGGGACAATGGACGGTCGCCATCCCCGCCGCCACGCCATGTATCCGACGCCCGCCTTCGAAACCAAGATCTGCCCGCCCGACGCGCTGCGCCAACGCGTCGCCGCGCTGCCGCGCCCGCTGGTGTTCACCAACGGCTGCTTCGACATCCTGCACCGCGGCCACGTCACCTATCTCGGCCAGGCCCGCGCCCTCGGCGCCGCGCTGGTGGTCGCCCTCAACAGCGACGCCTCGGTGCGCCGCCAGGGCAAGGGCGACGACCGGCCGGTCAACGCGCTGCCCGACCGCCTGGCGGTGATGGCCGCCCTCGGCGCGGTCGACGTGGTCACCTGGTTCGACGAGGACACGCCCATCGCACGCATCCTCGACTGCCAGCCCGACGTGCTGGTGAAGGGCGGCGACTGGCCGGTCGAGCGCATCGTCGGCGCCCCCGAAACCCTCGCCCGCGGCGGCAGCGTGCATTCGATCCCGTTCGAACACCAGCGCTCGACGACCGCGCTGCTCGACAAGATCCGCCGGCTGTGAGGCGCACCGCCGCAGCGACCGCTTTGTGCCCGGGCTTCTTTCCTTATTCGAATTCCAACTATTGAACCGCACGAATCAGCACTAAAATTAATAACCACCCAGATCCCTTGAGGGAAGGAGCCCAAGATGCGCATCGCCAACAACGTGGCCGAACTCGTCGGCAACACTCCGCTGGTCAAACTCAACCGCATGGCCCCAGCCAGCGGCGCCACCGTCGCCCTCAAGCTCGAATTCTTCAACCCGGCCCACAGCGTCAAGGACCGCATCGCGGTGGCGATGCTCGACGCGGCCGAGGCCGCCGGCAAGCTCAAGCCCGACACCATCGTCCTCGAACCCACTTCGGGTAACACCGGCATCGGCCTGGCGATGGTGTGCGCCGCGCGCGGCTACAAATGCGCCTTCGTGATGCCCGAAACCATGAGCCGCGAGCGCAAGCTGCTGCTCAAGGCCTACGGCGCCGACCTGATCCAGACCCCCGGCCCCGAAGGCATGCCCGGCGCGGTGCGCAAGGCCGAAGAACTGGCCGCCGCCGATGCGCGCTACTTCATCCCGCAGCAGTTCGAGAACCCGGCCAACCCGGAAATCCACCGGACCACCACGGCCGAGGAAATCTGGGCCGACACCGACGGCCAGGTGGATGTCTTCGTGGCCGGCGTCGGCACCGGCGGCACCATCACCGGCGTCGGCGAGGTGCTCAAGGCGCGCCGGCCCGGCGTGCGCATCGTCGCCGTCGAACCGGCGGCCAGCCCCGTGCTGTCCGGCGGGCAGCGCGGTCCGCACCCGATCCAGGGCATCGGCGCCGGCTTCATCCCCGGCATCCTCAACACCCACGCCTACGACGAAGTGATCCAGGTGCCCAACGACGCCGCCCTCGACATCGCCCGCCGGCTGGCGACCGAGGAAGGGCTGCTGGTCGGCATCTCGTCGGGCGCCGCGGTGTGGGCGGCGCTACAGGTCGCCGAGCGCCCCGAGAACGCCGGCAAGCTGATCGTCGTCGTCGTGCCGTCGTTCGGCGAACGCTATCTGTCGACGGTCCTCTTCCAGCACCTCGAAGTCTGAGCACCGCCACCGAACCACCACGCGGGGGGCGAGCCTGTTCGCCCCCCGCTGCACGTTGACCACCAGGAAACCCGGCTTGACTCCCTTCGATTTCAGCAGCGCGCCCGACCGGCGCGGCTCCGACAGCATCAAGTGGCGGCGTTACGCCGACCGCGACGTGATCCCGATGTGGGTCGCCGACATGGATTTCGCCGCCCCGCCGCCGGTGCTCGACGCGCT
>SSSX01000376.1 GCA_015657735.1 Zoogloeaceae bacterium | reverse complement strand
CCGGGCTACCGCGTCGTGATCGACGACGACGATCCCCCCGACGCCGACGGCAAGAACAAGGCGCCGCGGAAGGAGCCATGAAGCCACGCGATCGATTCCCTCGCGACGTGAAGGGTTTTTGATCAAAATCAAGTCTGCCCCCCCAATCCTCACGCATACTTCGGGCCAGGTTGAAGACGCGAACACGAGCAACAAAACGCCGTCTTCGTGGCAGCAGCAAGCCGCCACAAACTGAAGTCTCTCTGTTGGGGTTGGGGGTGCGCGATGCGCACCCTTTTTTTTGCCCTATCGTTCCAGTTTCCGCCCGCCCGCGACTCCCGTCGCCCCGCACCCGCCGTCCATCGAGCGGATCGAGCCGAAAAACGCCGATCCGACGCATCAACCTGCTAAAATTCCAAGCTTTCGGTTTTTCGACCATCCTTTGTCTCACGGAGTCCTGTCTCATGGCTATTGAACGCACCCTGTCCATCATCAAGCCCGATGCCGTCGCCAAGAACGTGATCGGCCAGATCTACGCCCGTTTCGAAGGCGCCGGCCTCAAGGTCATCGCCTCCAAGATGGCTCACCTGTCCGAGCGTGAAGCCGGTGAGTTCTACGCCGTGCACAAGGAACGTCCCTTCTTCAAGGATCTGGTGTCCTTCATGACCTCCGGCCCGGTGATGATCCAGTGCCTCGAAGGCGAAGGCGCGATCGCCAAGAACCGTGAGCTGATGGGCGCCACCGACCCGAAGAAGGCTGCGCCCGGCACCATCCGCGCCGACTTCGCCGAGTCCATCGACGCCAACGCCGTGCATGGCTCCGACGCGCCGGAAACCGCCGCTGTGGAAGTGGCTTTCTTCTTCCCCGGCATGAACGTTTACAGCCGTTGATGATCTCTACCGGCGGGATGAAATTCCTTCGCCCCGCCGGTCCGGATGGAAATACACGTGGTCAATCTCCTCGATTTCGATGCAGCAGCGCTCACCGACTGGTTCGTCCAGCAGGGTGAGAAACCCTTCCGTGCCAAGCAGGTGCTCCGCTGGGTGCATCGCTTCGGCGCGACCGATTTCGAGCAGATGACCGACGTCGCCAAGTCGCTGCGGGCCAAGCTCGCGGCGACGGCCTGCATCGCCCCGCCGGTGCCGGTGCGCGACAGCGTGTCCACCGACGGCACGCGCAAGTGGCTGCTCGACGTGGGCAACGCCAACGCGGTGGAAACGGTGTTCATCCCCGAAACCAACCGCGGCACGCTGTGCATCTCGTCGCAGGCCGGCTGCGCGCTCGACTGCGCCTTCTGCTCGACCGGCAAGCAGGGTTTCAACCGCAACCTCAGCGCCGCCGAGATCATCGGCCAGCTGTGGCTCGCCAACCGTCTGCTCGGTGCCACCGGCGACGGCGAACGGGTCATCAGCAATGTGGTGATGATGGGCATGGGCGAGCCGCTCGCCAATTTCGACAACGTCGTGTCGGCGCTCAATTTGATGCTCGACGACAACGCCTACGGCCTGTCGCGCCGCCGCGTCACGGTGTCCACCTCCGGCATCGTGCCGGCCATGGACCGCCTGCGCGATGCCTGCCCGACCGCGCTCGCCGTGTCGCTGCACGCCTCCAACGACGCGCTGCGCGACAAGCTGGTGCCGATCAACCAGAAATATCCGCTGCGCGAACTGATGGCCGCCTGCCGGCGCTACCTCGAGCGCGCGCCGCGGGATTTCATCACCTTCGAGTACGTCATGCTCGACGGGGTGAACGATTCCGACGCCCACGCCCGCGAGCTCGTCGCGCTCACCCGCGACGTGCCCTGCAAGTTCAACCTGATCCCGTTCAATCCCTTCCCGAATTCCGGCTTCGAACGTTCGCCGGCGCCGCGCATCAGGCGCTTTGCCGAAAT
>SSSX01000375.1 GCA_015657735.1 Zoogloeaceae bacterium | reverse complement strand
GAAGGCCTGCCTCGAGTTCGACCGGCTCGCCCCGGAGCTCAAGGCGCAGGTGGCGCGGCAGGCCCGCGGCTACGAGAGCCCGCGGCACTTCTACGTCGAGAAGATCGTCGAGGGCGTGGCCACCATCGCCGCCGCCTTCTACCCGAAGCCCGTCATCGTGCGTCTGTCGGACTTCAAGTCCAACGAATACCGCAAGCTGCTCGGCGGCGAAATCTACGAGCCGGAAGAAGAAAACCCGATGCTCGGCTTCCGCGGCGCCTCGCGCTACATCGCCCACAGCTTCCGCGACTGCTTCGAGATGGAATGCGCGGCGATGAAGAAGGTGCGCAACGAACTCGGCCTCACCAACGTGCAGCTGATGGTGCCCTTCGTGCGTAACCTCGAAGAAGCCAAGGGCGTCGTCGACCTGCTCGCCGAACACGGCCTCAGGCAGGGCGAGAACGCGCTCAAGCTGATCATGATGTGCGAGATTCCGTCCAACGCGCTGCTGACCGAACAGTTCCTCGAATACTTCGACGGCTACTCGATCGGCTCCAACGACCTCACCCAGCTCACGCTGGGCCTCGACCGCGACTCCGGCCTGGTGGCGCATTCCTTCGACGAGCGTGACCCGGCGGTCAAGCAACTGCTGTCGCTGGCGATCAAGGGCGCCAACAAGCTCGGCAAGTATGTCGGCATCTGCGGCCAAGGCCCGTCGGATCACCCCGATCTGGCCGAATGGCTGATGGACGAAGGCATCCAGACCATCTCGCTGAACCCGGACACGGTCGTCGACACCTGGCTGCAACTGTCGGCGCACAGCAAGGGCCAGTAATCCCGCCGCTTCGCTGATCCGCAAAGGCCGGCCACCGCAAGGTGAGCCGGCTTTTTTTGCGTGTGGCGGCAAACCGACGCCGCGACGCATTGCCCATCCGGGAGTTGCTTCGCGCCGACCAGTTCGGGACCCGGCAGGCGTTTTGTCCGTGCAGAGGATTTGATCCCCCATCCGAAACTAAGGCAAACTACTAATGGCAACTCGCCAATCAGGCCGCCGCGCCGGTCTGGCTTAAACCACATGGCCTCCACGAAAGGCGGGGCGGTTCAGCTTGGGGGGCAGATATGACTTTGTTGCTCGATCAGACATGGAACGGCAGCGTCCAGCGCCCAGTTGAATTCTTGCGAACCATAAATAGTGGCAACGAATTGGGAAAAGGTGCTTTCTGGGTGGAGTTTTTAAGCCGCGACGGAAATACCCTAAAAATCAGCCACACGCACCTGAATGTTCGATTGTGGCCTAAGCCGGTCACGTTAGAAGATTCGTCTTCGCATCAATTGCGCATTCACAGCAATGTGGAGCTATTCAGGCCTGGAGATGAAGAGAGCGGGCTTAGTGACAAAGATGCCCATGGTCAGTTTTTGTTCATTACGCACGACTGCATTGAAGAGTATTTTCAAAGAAAAATTCCGCTGAATGTCTATCAGCGGTTGGCGCATAAGCCGAAATCGGGCGATGTATTGCGGTATCTGATGCAGGCTATACAAGAACACAGCACATATTTTGCAGAGCCTTCAATTGGTTTCTTTAGCTGCATTGTCAATGCAGTTTGCGAGGAACTGCTTAAGGAGCACCTTGTTGACTCCTGGGAGCTTCCGCGAATCAATGCCCCTGCATGGAGAAAGCTTTATGACGTCCTGGAAACTATGGATGGTGATCGTCTGACTATTGATGAAATGGCGACCGTGATGAAGTTGAGTCCGCGCCACTTCAGTCGATTGTTTAGTAAATGCCACGGTATGTCACCATATCAATACGCCATTCGTTGGCGCTTGAATAAATCCATTGAGCTCATGCTGGAAAATGATCGCCCATTGGTGGAGATCGCCTTGGAAGTGGGCTTTTCGGACCAAAGCAGCTATATCAGGGCTTTTCGAAAATACTTTGGCAAGTGCCCTTTGACTATGCGCCAGGAACTTGTGGGGCTAAGAGCTGTATAGCCCTGTTTTTTATCTAGCCCCATCGTACGTCGCGACTATTCCTCGATCTTTGTTAGCGATCCACTATCGGCAATTCCAGCGCCGATAAATACCCGCCTCCGGTATGAATCACATGTTTTCCTTTGTTCAAGGTTTCCGGATAGGCAATGTGTGGAAACCAGTGGCCACGCTTGTCGTAACCCATGATGGTCAGTCGCAACGTGTCTCCAGCGCTCCATTTCATGCTGGTTGGTAGAATCGCAATATCAATTGGCACGATCTCGCCCTTGGCGAGCTTCTGTTCAGACGTATGCAAGTAGACTGGCCGCCCCTCCTTGGAGCGCGACGAATCCAGAGCACGATGCGACACCCGTAAACGCCCGGTTGGCCCATTGTAAATGGTGAAACCATACTTGAACATTCCTCTGCGATGCAGGAAACCCAGCAACGCAACCAGCGGCTTGAACGGTGGTGGCATGATCGAGCGGAATAGAGGTTTTCCTTTCCGTACTTTTTCGACCACAGCAAAAATGTCCATATCGTCTGCTTCGTCGCTGTGTACCCATAAGCGCAGAGACATGTAGCCGGAGATTTCCACGTCCTTGTCAAAAGTGATTGCAAACTCCACTCTGCCCTTCCGGTCGTCAGACTGATAGCTCACCTGGGTGCTGGCCGAAGGCGGTGATGTCGTCAGAAAACCTGATCGCCCATCCAGATAGAAAGTTTTGCGCTTGCTGTCCTTAGGAGGCCACGTTTCCTCCGGTCGATTTACAGTATCGGAGCCACCCATATCCAGTACTGACATTCTGACGCGAGGAGTATCTCCCCAACCGTTTTCCTGTCCCTTCAGATAATGGTCAAAAAAGCGACGAAGGTCTTCGACATTTTTTGGGTGGTATAAATCCGGCCATTCCATCGTGTTGTGGATACGCAGCCAGGTGCGTGAAGGATCCAGCTTGTGGTATGCGGAAAACGTTCCCCAACAGTGCAACACGTTCGTATAACTTGCGACCACGTAAACGGGGATGTCGATATCCTCGATTGCTGGAGCCTTGCTTGCCCAGTACGCGTCGTAAAGCGGATGGAGCTTGAGAGCCTTCGGCACGTCCTCAATGCCGCCGTTCCCATAGCTGTGATTGATTACGTCAGCATGAAAGCCGGGAAAGGGGATGCCGCCACTGCAGATGTTGTCACGATAATGGTCCGACAGTCCCTCCCAAGGAGCGATGGCTTTCAAGTGTGGCGGCTGAAGAGCGGCTACGGCCCATTGAATCATTGCCAGTTGCGAGTTTCCTGACATCCCCACATTCCCGTTACACCACGGTTGAGCTGCGATCCACTCCACGGAATCGTAGGCATCCATAGCATTGATGACGCCTTGAAATGAATGGTCGCCTTCGGAGTGATCCGTCCCGCGTGCACTGACATACACGATGCAGTAGCCATGATTGCACCAATAGGCTGGATCAGGCGCCTCAAAAGTCTGTAAGTCAGATAGCGCGTCATCGGGGATGCCCGCTCGGAACGGGAACTTATCCAACTGCCAGTAGCCTCCCATCTTCCCGTATGGGGTAAAACTCAGTACAACCGGCATCCGGGAAACTTGCCCATCTGGTCTGAAAATATTGGCGACCAGCTTTGTTCCGTCTCTCATGCCGATCTCGACATCCTGATCAAACCTAATGCTGCATGGAAGTTTGAGCCTTTTGGGAGAGACTTGAGTCCCCTTTGCAAGGTGCTTGGTCCCGGGGGAGTAGGGAGGGGTGCGTGCCTCAAGTAACAGAGGGCTCTTCGATTTGATGAAGGGCACCGTAACTTTGGGTAAAACGCTGTCGTCTTTGGTATTCATTATTTTCAATACCTCATCGTCGGGCGAAAATACGAATCCCGAAAAATTGTGGGCATAAAGATGGTCTAAATGGATATTTTCGGGGCCGGTCTCAGTTAAATATTTTGGAGACTCCCAGCAAGATGTACCCATAGTTCACATCAATTCGTGAGCCTGTGCTTGGGCCAGATCCTTCCAGTTTTTCGGGAAGGTGTTTTTCGTACCCCAAGTTGACCTCGTAGTCATTCACCGGTTTATAGCTGACACCGAAAGCATAGCTTCGATAAGATATTCCAGGGCCCATGAAGTTATTATTCGCATACTGAGAGAAAGCAAATCGATCGGCGTGGTTGTATCCAGCTCGAAATTCAAAGCGCTCGTTAATCTGGTGTGAAATTCCTATTCTGTAAACGTTTTGGTTCGGATATCCAATTCCGGACTTGTCGTTAAGAAAGTCAACCTCACCCCAGCCGATGCGCATGAAGTCGCCGGCAACCGTGGTG
>SSSX01000374.1 GCA_015657735.1 Zoogloeaceae bacterium | reverse complement strand
CGGACTGCCGGACTACCTGCGCCTGCAACTGGCGCTGCTGCCGCCGCTTCTGCCGGCCGATGCGGCTTAGCCGGGCGCTGCTGGCCGCGGCGGCGCTTGCCGCCGGGCCGGTGTGCGCCGACCTGCCGCCGCCACCGGAGATCGCCACCGCGTTCGACGTGCACCCCGTCGTCGCCGGCCGGCGCTTCATGGCCGTCACCGCCAACCCGCTTGCCACCGCTGCCGCCGTCGACATCCTGCGCGCCGGCGGCTCGGCGGTGGACGCGGCGATAGCCGCGCAGATGGTGCTGGGCCTCGTCGAACCGCAGTCGTCGGGTATCGGCGGCGGCGGGCTGATGCTCCATTTCGATGCCCGGCGGAGCCGTCTCGATGCCTGGGATGGCCGCGAGACGGCTCCGCTGGCGGCCTCGGCCAGTCAGCTGCAGGACGCGGCGGGGCGGCCGCTGGCTTTTCGCGATGCCGCGCGCGACCCGCGCGCGGTGGGCACGCCGGGGCTGGTGGCGATGCTGGCGCTGGCCCACCGGTCGGCCGGGCGGCTGCCGTGGGCGCGGCTGTTCGAGCCGGCGATCCGGCTGGCCGACGAGGGGTTTCCGGTGTCGCCGCGGCTGTACGCGCTGCTGGTGTGGGAAGGGCGCTTTGCCGATCCGGCGGCCCAGGCCTATTTTTTCGATGCCGCCGGCCGGCCGTGGTCGGTCGGCCACCGCTTGCGCAACCCGGCGCTGGCCGACAGCCTGCGGCGGATCGCCACCGGCGGCGCCGAGGCCTTGCGCCGCGGGCCGCTGGCGGAGGCGGTGCGGGATGCGGTGCGCGGCGACCTGCCGGCCGACGTGGCCGACGCCCGCGGCCTGCTCGGCCATCGCGATCTGCTGGCGTATGCGGCGCTGCGCCGCGAGGCGCTGTGCCGGCCGTACCGGACCTTCCGGGTGTGCGGCTTTCCGCCGCCCGGCTCGGGCGCGACGACGGTGCTGGCGACGCTCGGCATCTGGCGCCGGCTGGGCGGGGGCGAGGCGCTGCCGGGCAGCGTGGCCTTCGCCCACCGTTTTGCCGAGGCCGGCCGGCTGGCCTACGCCGACCGCGCCGATTGCGTCGGCGATCCGGCCTTCGGCCCGGTGCCGGTGGCGGCGATGCTGGATGCGCGCTATCTCGCCCGGCGCGCGGCCGCGCTCGGCGAACGGGCCGGAGCGCTGCGGCGGCCTTCGGGCCTGCGCTGCGGCGAGGCCGGCGAGGAGCACGAACGTCCGTCCACCAGCCACCTTTCCATCGTCGATGCAGCCGGCAACGGGGTGGCGCTGACGGCGTCGGTCGAGGACGCCTTCGGCAACCGGCGGATGGCCGGTGGCTTCCTGCTCAACAACCAGCTGACCGATTTTTCGGCCGCCAGCGCCAACCGCATCGAGCCGGGCAAGCGGCCGCGCAGTTCGATGGCGCCGACGCTGGTCTTCGACCGCCGCGGGCGCCTCTACGCGGTGCTGGGTTCGCCGGGCGGCAGCCAGATTCCGAACTTCGTGTCGCAGGCCCTGATCGGCCTGCTCGATGGGCGCCTGCCGCTCGCCGAGGTGCTCGCCCAGCCGCGTCTGGGCAGCCGCAACGGGCCGACCGAGGTCGAGCGCGGACGGGTCGGGCCGGCGCAGATCGACGGCCTGCGGGCACGCGGCCATCAGGTGCGCGAGGTCGACATGACCAGCGGCCTGGCGCTGGTGCTGCGGGATGGCCGGGGCTGGATCGGCGGCGCCGACCCGCGTCGGGAAGGGCGGGCCGGCGGCGAGTGAGCGTCCGCCGGCGGTGGCGTCAGGCCGGAACGGCGGGGTTCAGGCTGTAGGTGCCGGTGAGGCTGGCCTGGGCCAGCACGTGGCCGGCGATGGCAGCGCGGACCTGCTGGCCGGTGAAGGCGCCATCGACGGCGAGGCGGGCGATGTCGAGCGCGAAGAGCGTGAAGACGTAGCGGTGGCGGATCGAATCGTTCCACGGCGGGCAGGGGCCGTCGTAGCCGAAGTAGTGGCCCTTCATCTGCGCGTCGCCGGCGAACCAGCCGGTGTAGTCGTTGATGCCGTGGCGGGCGCCGCCGGGGGCGTCGGGGCCGGGCTTGCCGTTGGCGGTGACGCCGCCGGAATGGGCGCCGGCGGCGATCGCCGTGGCGGCGGCCGGCAGGTCGACCAGCACCCAGTGGAAGAAATCGACGCGCGGCAGGTCGGCGGGCACGCTGCGACCTTCCTGGTTCACGTCGTCGCCGCGGCTGGGCACGTCGGGGTCGTGGCAGATCAGCGCGAAGGAGCGGGTGCCGGCCGGCGCGCCGCTCCACGCGAGCTGCGGGTTGCGGTTGCCGCTGAGGGCCACGTGACCCTCGGCGGCCGGGACGCAGAAGGCGAATTCGCCGGGGATCGGCTGGCCGTCGGAAAAACTCTGGCTGGTCAGTTGCATGCTGGTGTCTCCGCTGGATGATGCGGCGATTCTATTTCAGCCGGCGCTGCGGCGGCGGAAGTCTTTGACGCGGAAACCGAGCGCGAACAGCGTCGCGAAATAGACGGCGATGCCGCCGGCGACCAGCACCACCAGACGCAGCGCGCGTTCGGCGCCGCGGGCTGCGAGCCATACCGAATCGGCGCCGGCGGCGAACCATACCGTCAGCCCGAGCACCACCAGCGCCACCAGCAGCTTGGCGAAGAATTTGGCCCAGCCCGGCTGCGGCCGGTAGATCTGGCGCCGCCGCAGGCCGTGGTAGAGCATGCCGGCGTTGATGCACGAGGCCAGCCCGATCGACAGGGCCAGGCCGGCGTGGTGCAGCGGGCCGATGAAGGCGAGGTTCATCAGCTGGGTGACGGCCAGCGTGATGAGCCCGAATTTGACCGGCGTGCGGATGTCCTGGCGGGCGTAGAAGGCCGGGGCCAGCACCTTGACGAGAATCAGTCCGGCGAGGCCGACGGCGTAGGCGAGCAGCGCGGTACGCGTCTGGTACACGTCGTCGGCACCGAAGGCGCCGTGGAAGAACAGGGTGGCGATCAGCGGCACCGCCAGCAGCGCCAGACCGAGGGCGGCGGGCAGCGTCAGCATCAGGGTCAGGCGCAGGCCCCAGTCGAGCAGCGCCGAGAATTCGGCCGGCTGCTCGTCGGCGTGCATCTTGGACAGGCTGGGCAGCAGGATCGTGCCGAGGGCGACGCCGAGCATGCCGGCCGGAAACTCCATCAGGCGGTCGGCGTAGTAGAGCCACGACACGCTGCCGCTGGGCAGGAACGAAGCGAAGATGGTGTTGATCAGCAGCGAGATCTGGCTGACCGACACGCCGAGGATCGCCGGCGCCATCAGCTTGAGGATGCGCCGCACGCCGGGGTCGGAGAAATCCAGCGAAAAACGCGGCAGCATGCCGATTGCGGCCAGCGGGCGCAGCTGCAGCACGAGTTGCGCCAGTCCGCCGATGAACACCGCCCAGCCCAGCGCCAGCACCGGCGGGTCAAAGTACGGCGCGGCCAGCAGGGCCATGGCGATGAAGGCGAGGTTGAGCAGCACCGGCGTGAAGGCCGGAATCGCGAAACGGCTCCAGGTGTTGAGCACGCCGCCGGCCAGTGCCACCAGCGACATGAAGAAGATGTACGGGAAGGTGATGCGGGTCAGCTGGACGGTAAGCTCGAACTTGCTCGCGTCGGCCGAAAAGCCCGGGGCGGTGGCGTAGATGATCAGCGGCGCGGCGAAGGCGCCGAGGATCGAGACGATCAGCACCGCCAGCCCCAGTGCGCTGGCCACGTGGTTGACCAGCCGGTGGGTTTCGGCTTCGCCGCGTTTGTTCTTGTATTCGGCCAGGATCGGCACGAAGGCCTGCGAGAAGGCGCCCTCGGCAAACATCCGGCGCAGCAGGTTGGGCAGGCGGAAGGCCACGAAGAAGGCGTCGGTTTCCATGCCGGCGCCGAACGCGCGGGCGACCACGAAGTCGCGCACGAAGCCGAGGATGCGCGACAGCAGGGTCATGCCGCTGACGGTGGCGAGGGCGCGCAGGAGGTTCATCGAAGCCATGACGGGGCGGGCCGGGAGACAAAAGTCGTCGATGTTAGCGGCTTCTTGCGCTGTGCAGCAATGCGATTCGCGTGCCGGCCGTGCAGCTTGCCCGGCTCGCTGCGCTTCTTCACAGGCGATGGGGTAAAATGCCGAAAAATTCTATGAGCCTGCCCCAATGAAAACGACCTTCCTGGATTTCGAGCAGCCGATCGCCGAGCTCGAGGCGAAGATCGAAGAACTCCGCTTCGTGCAGGACGACTCGGCAGTGGATATCTCGGAAGAGATCGCCCGCCTCGAGCAGAAAAACTACGGTCTGACCAAGGACATCTACGCCAAGCTGTCGCCGTGGCAGTGCGCGCTGGTCGCCCGCCACCCGCAGCGGCCGTACACGCTCGATTACGTCGAGCACATCTTCACCGATTTCGAAGAGCTCCACGGCGACCGCAGTTTTGCCGACGACAAGGCGATCGTCGGCGGTCTGGCGCGTTTCAATGGCCAGCCGTGCATGGTCATCGGCCACCAGAAGGGCCGCGATACCAAGGAAAAAATCTTCCGCAACTTCGGCATGCCGCGCCCCGAGGGCTACCGCAAGGCCTTGCGGCTGATGCGGCTGGCGGAGAAATTCGGCCTGCCGGTGTTCACCTTCATCGACACGCCGGGTGCCTATCCGGGCATCGACGCCGAGGAGCGCGGCCAGTCCGAGGCGATCGGCCACAATCTGTTCGAGATGACCAACCTGAAGGTGCCGGTGATCTGCACGATCATCGGCGAGGGCGGCTCGGGCGGCGCGCTGGCGATCGCCGTCGGCGACCAGCTGATGATGCTGCAGTATTCGACCTACTCGGTGATCTCGCCGGAAGGCTGCGCCTCCATCCTGTGGAAGAGTGCCGAACGCGCGTCCGATGCGGCCGAGACGATGGGCATCACGGCCAGCCGCCTGAAGTCGCTGGGCCTCATCGACAAGGTGGTAAATGAGCCCGTCGGCGGCGCCCATCGCGATCACCGGGCGATGGCCCAGAGCCTCAAGCGGGCGCTGCAGGACGCGCTGCGCCAGGTCACCGATCTGGCGCCGTCCGAACTGCTCGAGCGGCGCTTCGAGCGTCTGATGAGCTACGGCAAATTCAAGGAAATTGCGGTCGACTGAGCTGTCGTCCCGCGTCGCGGCGAGCTGGCGGCAACTGCCGGCAGCCGCGCGGCGCATCCGGGTCGGCCTGAGCGGCGGGCTCGATTCCACGGTTCTGCTGCATCTGCTCGCCGGCTTGCGCGAGACATCTCCTTTCGAACTCGCCGCCACCCATGTGAGCCACGGACTGGTCGCCGGGTCCGAGGCCTGGGCCGATGCCTGCCAGGCCTTGTGCGGACGGCTGGCGGTGCCGCTGGCCGTCTGCGCCGTCCGGGTCGCGCGTGACCGGCCCGGCGGCCTCGAGGCGGCGGCGCGCGATGCGCGGCGGGCGGCCTTGCTGCAATCCGCCGACGACTGGCTGGCGCTGGCCCACCACCGCGACGATCAGGCCGAGACGGTGTTGTTCCGTGCGCTCCGCGGCGCCGGCGTGCGCGGCATCGGCGGCATGCGGGCAGTGCTGCCCGGCAGCGCGGGCCGGCCGGGCCTGTGGCGTCCGCTGCTCGACGTGCCGCGGCACGTTCTGCTGGACTATGCGCAGGCTCACGGTCTGGGCTGGATCGACGATCCGAGCAACGCCGATTGCGGCTTCTCGCGCAATTTCATCCGCCACGAAATCCTGCCGACCGTCGCCGCGCGCTTTTCCGGCGCGCCGGCGGCGCTGGCCCGGCTCGGGCGGCTGGGCGGCGAGGCGTCCGACTTGCTCGACGAGCTGGCGGCGGTCGACCGGGCGGCGCTGGCCCGGCCCGGTTCGCCGCGCCTGCAGCGGGCGGCGGCGCTGCAGCTGTCGTCGGCCCGCCTGCGCAATCTGATGCGCCATCTGCTCGCCGGTGCCGGCGAGCTGCTGCCCGACGAGGATCGCCTGCGCGAGACGGAGCGCCAGTTCCGCGGCGACGTGGCGGCGGCCGGGCTGCGGCTGCCGGTGGGCGGGACGGCGATCTGCGTGTATCGGGACGACTGGTGGCTGGCGCCGCTGCAGCGCGCGCCGCTGCCGACGGCCTGCGCGTGGCGCGGCGAGCCGGCGCTGGCGTGGGCGGGCGGACGCGTCGCTTTTGTCGCGGCGACCGGGCAGGGGCTGGCGGCTGCGGCAATCGCCGGTCTGCCCGCCGAGCTGCGTCGGCGGGCCGGTGGCGAACGCCTGCGCCGGCAGCCCGGCGGTCCGTCGCGGTCGCTGAAGAATCTGCTGCAGGAGGCCGGCGTGCCGCCGTGGCTGCGCGACGAAGTGCCGCTGCTGTGGCTCGGCGGGCGGCTGGCGTGGCTCGGCGGGGTCGGCGTGGCGGCGGAATTCGCCTGTCCGCCGACGGAGCCGGGCATCGTGCCGGTGTGGTCGGGCTGGGGCGAGGCGTGAGGGCGGGCCGCCGTGCCCGCATTGTTTGAAAGTCAGCAACAATCGATCGTTGATTGTTGCTGGTTCGGCATCAAATCAGTCGCGCGGCGCCAGGAGTTGCGCGAGTTCGACCGCCGACCGCACCCCCATTTTTTCGAACACCCGCGAGCGGTGCACTTCGACGGTGCGCATCGAGATGTTCAGTTCGTCGGCGATGACCTTGTTGAACTTGCCGGCCAGCACGAGCTGCATTACTTCGAGCTCGCGCGGCGTGAGCTGGGCGAGGCGGATGGCGACGGTGGCCTGGGTTTCCTGCGCCGCCTGGCGGCGGGCGTCGGCCTCGAGGGCGCGGATCACGCCGTCGACCAGGGCGTTGTCGTCGACGGGCTTTTCGAGGAAGTCGAAGGCGCCTTTCTTGAGTGCGCCGACCGCCATCGGCACGTCGCCGTGGCCGGTCAGGAAGATCACCGGCAGGGCGTTGCCGCGGTCGAGCAGCGCGTCGAAGCATTCCAGGCCGCTCATTTCGCGCATGCGGATGTCGAGAACGATGCAGCCGCGCCAGTCGGGCTGCCAGGCGGCGAGGAAGTCCTCGGCCGACGGCCAGGTGCGGGCCGCCACGTTGCGGGTGCGGAACAGCCAGCCGAGGGCGTCGCGGATGGCTTCGTCGTCGTCGACGATGTGGGCGAGCGGCGCATCGGAAGATGGGGCGGGGGCGTGGCTCATGGGGCGTGAACGGGGAGTGTGAAGGAAAAAATCGTACCACCGCCCGGGCGGGCGTCGAAGTTCAGGCGGCCGCGGTGCAGCTCGGCGATCGAGCGGCAGATGTTGAGGCCCATGCCCATGCCTTCTTCCTTGGTGGTGAAGAAGGGGGCGAACAGCTTTTCGGCGACGTCGGGCGGGATGCCCTTGCCGCGGTCGGCGACGGCAAAGATCAGCTGGCCGTCGTGCTCGCGGGTGGACAGTTCGAGGCGGCGTTCGGCAAAGGGCGTGTCGGCCATGGCGTCCATGCCGTTGCGGATCAGGTTGACGGCGACCTGTTCGATCATCACCGGATCGGCGAGGACTTCGGGCAGGCCGTCGGTCAGGTCGAGGTCGATGGCGACGCCGCGGCGCTCGGCGTCGGGTTCGACGAGGCCGACGGCCTCGCGGATCACCGCGTCGAGGTCGATGGCCTCGAACTTGGGCTCGCTGCGCCGCACGAAGGCGTGCACCCGGCGGATGATCTGGCCGGCGCGCTGGGCCTGCTTGCCGATCTTGCGCAGGATGCCGGTCAGTTCGTCGGGCGGCAGGCTGCCGTGCTCGATCATGTTGAGGCAGCCGGTGTTGTAGCTGGAGATGGCGGCCAGCGGCTGGTTGAGTTCGTGGGCCAGGGTCGAGGCCATCTCGCCCATCGTGACCAGACGCGCGGTGGCCTGCAGGCGCTCCTGCTGCTGGCGGGCGAGTTCCTGGGTGCGCTTCTGCTCGGTGACGTCGACCATCGAGCCCATCCAGCCGATCTGGCGGCCGTCGGCGTCGATCAGCGGCGCTTCGATCAGCAGCGCGTCGAAGCGTTCGCCGTTGCGCCGCATCAGGCGGATTTCGACGCCCTGCGACGGGGCGTTGCCGCCGAGGATCAGCTGGTGGACTTCGTAAGTACGCTCGAGGGCTTCCGGCGCCCAGTAGGGCATCGGCGGAAGCAGGCCGACCAGTTCGCCGGCGCTCCAGCCGACCATCCGGCAGAAGGCGGGGTTGACGTAGGTGATGCGGCCGTTCATGTCGCGGGCGCGCATGCCGGTGTTGAGGGAATCCTCCATCGCCTTGCGGAAGGCGTGTTCGCTGCGCAGGGCCTGCTCGGCGGCCTGACGGCGCAGCATGTGGCGGCGCAGCTGCCAGAGGCTCCACACGATGGCGGCGGCGAGGATGCCGAGGGAGCCCATCAGCAGCAGCGAAATCCAGCGGACTTCGGCCTTGTAGGCGGTGATCAGCAGGTTGAGGCCGCGGCCGGGCGGCTCGAAGGGGATTTCGTAGGCCTGCGTCGACAGCGGCGAAACCTTGGAGCGGGCGGCGATCTCGACGCCCAGGTTGTTGGTCACCGAGACCCGGTAGCGTTCCGAGAACCACCACGGCACCTGGCGGGTGAGCATGTCGTTGACCGAATAGACGCCGACCACCGAGCCGAGGTAGCGGCCGCCGACGAAGATCGGGACGTGGGCTTCGAAGTGGGTCTGGTTGTCGATGACCGCGTAGGCTTCGCTGTAGGTCGGCCGGCCGAGCGAGCGCGACAGGCGCCGGGCGCTGTCCGACGGGAAGGTGCCGGTGGTTTCGCCGACCAGGTGGCTGTCGGTGTAGGGCGGTTCGGCGCCGTCGACCTTGCCGGCGGGATCGAGCCACAGGATGCGGATCAGGCCGCTTTCGGGATCGAGGGCGCGCTTGAGGCGGGCCTGGGTGGTGGCGTCGGCGCGGGGGCCGACGGCCCGGCCGGCGAGGAGGTCGGGGCCGAGCTGGGTGAGCTGCTCGTTGTTGCGTTCGAACTGGAAGGAGAGGTTCTGCTCCATCCACAGCACGTCGTTGATCAGCGTCGTGCGCTGCTCTTCGGTGTCCTGCCGGTGGGTGAGCCACAGCAGCGCGGCCATCGTCGCGACGAACAGCGCGACGGCGGCGTAGGGCAGGCGCCAGTACCAGCGCGGCGGAGGGGTGGGAGTGGGCAAGGGTGTCGGGCTCACGGTTGCGGGG
>SSSX01000373.1 GCA_015657735.1 Zoogloeaceae bacterium | reverse complement strand
GATCGATTTCAACGGCTACTTCCGCGCCGGCACGGGTGGAACGTCCAAAGGCGGGCAGCAGACCTGCTTCAAGCTGTCGGGCGCCGCATCCAAATACCGTCTCGGCAACGAATGCGAGACCTACGGCGAGCTGGCGCTGGGTGCCCAGGTTTACAAGATGCCCAGCAGCGACACGACCTTCCGCGTGCATACCCGTCTGGCGATCAACGCACCGCAGGATCTGGACTCGTCCAGCACCACCACCAGTTGGGCGGAAGCCTGGGCGGAGGCCGACAAGATCGGCACCGGCGCCTTCGCCAACGCGCGTCTGTGGGCCGGCAAGCGCTTCTATCAGCGTAACGACGTGCACATCACCGACTTCTATTTCTGGAATAACAGCGGCAACGGCGGCGGCCTCGAGAACGTCGATGTGGGCGTCGGCAAGCTGAGCTACGCCTACCGTCGCAACAGCGGTGCGGTGAAGACCGGCACCAAGACCGAGTTCTACCTCGACCCGAACGACGGCCTCACCAAGTCCCGCGTGGTCGACGTGACCGGTAACTCGGCGATCAGCGGCCACGATTTCCGCCTTGGCGGCATCCAGGTCAACCCGGGCGGCGAGCTGACCGTCGGCGTCGATCTGCGCTTTGCCGACAACTCCGACGCCGCCAAGGCGGCCGGCATCGAGAACAGCAACGGCCAGCTCTACAACCTGATGCACACGCAGAGCAACGTGCTCGGCGGCTTCAACCGGATCGCGCTGCAATACGGGCGCGGCGTGGTCGCCAACCTGTCGCCGGGCGCGCCGGCCTTCGGCGCGAGCAGCAGCGACAAGGCGTGGCGCATCGTCGAGCAGCTGATGGTGCAGCCGGACGGCACCAACTGGACCGGCATGGGCACGTTTGTCTATGAAGACCAGATGGGCAAGCAGAAGTGGATCTCCTACGGCGCCCGTCCCCAGTACCACTTCAACGACAAGTGGAGCCTGGCGGTGGACTTCGGCCACGACGAGGTGAAGCCGGACGGCGGCGAGCGCCGCACGCTGAACAAGGTCACCATCGCGCCGCAGATTTCGGCGGGGCGCCAGTTCTTCTCCCGCCCGGTGCTGCGCGCCTTCTACACCTACGCCAAGTGGAACGACGCCGCCCAGGCCGCCGCACCGGCCGGGGATGCGCTGTCGGCAACCGGCGCCTTCGGTTCTTCCACCAACGGCAGCACCTTCGGCATCCAGGCCGAGGCCTGGTGGTGAGCGGGTCCGGCTCGCCGGGGCTGGCGCGAAGGGAGGGCTTCCCCTCTCTCTGGTCCGCCCTCCGTGTCATCCCCGGCAGATCCGGACACCGTTTTGTGATGTGATCGCGAAATTCCGGCCGGCCTCGCGCCGCTTGTCGCCACGGCCCGCCGGACCATACTGAAGAATGAATCTGCTTCCCGAGGAGGAAGAGCGATGAAGACCCTGATCAAGACCCTGCACGCCGCGCTGCTGTCCACGTCCCTGCTGGCCGCGGCCGGCGCCCAGGCCGCCGACGTCGAAGTGCTGCACTGGTGGACCGCCGGCGGCGAGGCCCGCTCGGTGGCCGAACTGAAGAAGATGCTCGAGGCCAAGGGCCACAAGTGGAAGGACTTCGCGGTGGCCGGCGGCGGCGGCGAGAACGCCATGACCGTGCTGAAATCCCGCGTGGTGTCCGGCAACCCGCCGACCGCGGCGCAGATCAAGGGTCCGAGCATCCAGGAATGGGGCGCCGAAGGCGTGCTGGCCAACATGAACGACGTGGCCAAGGCCGGCAACTGGGATGGCCTGCTGCCGCCGGCGGTGGCCAGCGTGATGAAGTACAAGGGCAACTACGTGGCGGTGCCGGTGAATGTGCACCGGGTGAACTGGATGTGGGCCAACCCTGAAGTCTTCAAGAAGGCCGGCGTCGAGATTCCCAAGACCTGGGACGAATTCCCCGCCGCCGCCGACAAGCTGCAGAAGGCCGGCTTCATCCCGGTCGCCCACGGCGGCCAGCCGTGGCAGGACTTCACGGTGTTCGAATCGGTGGTGATGGGCGTCGGCGGCCCGGCCTTCTACAAGAAGGCGCTGGTGGACCTCGATCAGGCCTCGCTGAAGAGCCCGACGATGGTCAAGGCGCTGGAAACCCTGCAGATGGTGCGCAAGTACATCGACAAGGACGCCGCCAACCGCGACTGGAACCTGGCCACCGCGATGGTCATCAACGGCAAGGCGGCGATGCAGTTCATGGGTGACTGGGCCAAGGGCGAGTTCAGCGCCGCCGGCAAGAAGCCCGGCAAGGACTACGTGTGCGTGCCGGCACCGGGCACCGCCAGCGGCTTCACCTTCAACATCGACAGCCTGGTGATGTTCACGCAGAAGTCGGCCGACGCGAAGAAGGGTCAGCAGGATCTCGCCACCGCGGTGATGAACCCCGAGTTCCAGGAAGTCTTCAACCTCAACAAGGGTTCGATCCCGGCGCGCCAGGGCATGGACCTCGCCAAGTTCGACGACTGCGCCAAGCAGTCCGCCGCCGACTTCACCGCCAGCGCCAAGAGCGGCGGGCTGGTGCCCAGCATTGCCCACCAGATGGCGGTGCCGGCGGCGACCGCCGGAGCGATCCAGGACGTGGTGACCCAGTTCTTCAACAGCCACACGATGACGCCCAAGGCCGCCGCCGACAAGCTGGCTCTGGCCGCCAAGATCCGGTAAGACCAGGCGGTAAAACGGCCCGGTCTTGAGCCGGGCCCGCGATAACAGAACCCGCCGCGGCCCGCCCGCGGACGGGATGGAGGACGACAAATGAACGCGACGGTGCTTTCTTCAACCACCGCTCCGGCGGCCCGGCCTGCCCGGCGCTGCCGATGGTGCGACACCCTCGATGCGTGGCTGCCCAAGCTGGTGCTGGCACCTACCTTCGTGTGCTCCCTGGTCTTCGTCTACGGCTACATCCTGTGGACCGCGGTGCTCTCCCTGACTCCCTCGCGCCTGCTGCCGAACTACGAGTTCGCCGGCGTGGCCCAGTACGAGGCCCTGTTCGAAAACGAGCGCTGGTGGCAGGCGCTCTCCAACCTGGCGGTGTTCGGCGGCGGCTTCATCTTCATCTGCCTGGCCGTGGGCCTGCTGCTGGCGGTGCTGCTGGACCAGAAGATCCGCGCCGAGGGCTTCATCCGCTCGATCTACCTGTACCCGATGGCGCTGTCCTTCATCGTCACCGGTACCGCCTGGAAGTGGATTCTCAACCCGGAGTTCGGCGTCGAGAAGCTGGTGCACGACTGGGGCTTCACTGATTTCCGTTTCGACTGGCTGATCGATCCGGAGATGTCGATCTACACCGTGATCGTCGCTGCAGTGTGGCAGTCGTCGGGTTTCGTGATGGCGCTGTTCCTGGCCGGCCTGCGCGGCATCGACGATTCGATCATCAAGGCGGCCCAGGTCGATGGCGCCCCGATGCCGACGATCTACCGCCGCATCATCATCCCGAGCCTGCGCCCGGTGTTCTTCTCCAGCTTCATGATCCTGGCCCACATCGCGGTCAAGAGCTTCGACCTGGTGATGGCCCTGACCAACGGCGGCCCGGGCTTCTCCAGCGACCTGCCGGCGACCTTCATGTATTCCTTCGCCTTCACGCGCAACCAGATCGGCCTCGGCGCCGCCAGCGCGATGATGATGCTGATGATCGTGGTGGCTGTCGTCGTCCCCTTCATGTATTCGGAAATGCGGAGGTCCCGTCATGGCTGACATGTCTGTTGCCCACACCGCGGGCGCCTCGAAGGCCGGCCGCTTCATCATCTACGGGCTGCTGGCGCTGGTGTGCCTGTACTACCTGATGCCGCTGTTCGTGATGTTGTCCACCTCGCTGAAGAGCCTCGACGAGATCCGCGCCGGCAACCTGCTGTCGCTGCCCGGCGGGTTCCGCACCGACGCCTGGGTGAAGGCCTGGGATTCGGCCTGCACCGGCGTGCAGTGCGAAGGCCTCAAGGGCTTCTTCTGGAACTCGGTGTCCTTCGTCGTGCCGGCGGTGGTGATCTCGACGATGATCGGCGCCTTCAACGGCTACGCGCTGACGATGTACCGCTTCCGCGGCAGCGACCTGGTGTTCGGCATGCTGATGATCGGCTGCTTCATCCCCTTCCAGGTGGTGCTGCTGCCGATGGCCCAGACCCTCGGCGCGATGGGCATCGCCAACTCGACGGTCGGCCTGGTGTTCGTGCATGTGGTGTATGGCGCGGCCTTCACGACGCTGTTCTTCCGCAACTACTACGTGACGATCCCGGACGAGCTGGTCAAGGCGGCGAAGATCGACGGTGCCGGTTTCCTGCGCATCTTCTTCAGCATCATCCTGCCGCTGTCGGTGCCGATCATCGTGGTCAGCGTGATCTGGCAATTCACCCAGGTGTGGAACGACTTCCTGTTCGGCGTGGTGTTCTCGTCCGGCGACCGCCAGCCGATCACCGTGGCGCTGAACAACCTGGTCAATACCTCGACCGGGGTCAAGGAATACAACGTGGACATGGCCGCCGCCATCATCGCGGCGCTGCCGACCCTGCTGGTGTACATCGTTGCCGGCAAGTACTTCGTGCGTGGCCTGACCGCCGGTGCGGTCAAGGGCTGACAAGACAACTACAGGAGTGAGACGAAAATGGGCGCTTTATCCATCCGCGACGTGCGCAAGTCCTATCACGGCAACGAGATCCTGAAGGGCATCAACCTGGAAATCGAGAAGGGCGAGTTCCTGATCCTGGTCGGTCCGTCCGGCTGCGGCAAGTCGACGCTGCTGTCGATGATCGCCGGCCTGGACAGCGTGACGTCCGGCGAAATCCGCATCGGCGACCGCGTCGTCAACGACCTCAGCCCGAAGGACCGGGACATCGCGATGGTCTTCCAGTCCTACGCGCTGTATCCCAACATGACGGTGCGCGAGAACATCTCGTTCGGCCTGCAGATCCGCAAGGTGCCGGCCGCCGAGCAGGCGCGCATCGTCGAGCGCGTCGCCAACACGCTGCAGATCGGCCACCTGCTCGACCGCCGGCCGTCGCAGCTGTCCGGCGGCCAGCGCCAGCGCGTGGCGATGGGCCGGGCGATCTCGCGCGAGCCGTCGCTGTTCCTGTTCGACGAGCCGCTGTCGAACCTCGACGCCAAGCTGCGCGTCGAGATGCGCACCGAGATCAAGCTGCTGCACCAGCGCATGGGCACCAGCATCGTCTACGTGACCCACGACCAGATCGAGGCGATGACCCTCGGCGACAAGATCGCCGTGATGAAGGCCGGCGAGGTGCAGCAGTTCGGCACCCCGCAGGAAATCTACGACAACCCGGCCAACCTGTTCGTGGCCGGCTTCATGGGCTCGCCGTCGATGAACTTCATCCCGGCCAAGGTCGAGGCGGTCGGTGGCGGCTACGGCGTGAAGCTGGAAAGCGGCCAGCGCACCCATGTCTTCCCGGTGCCGGCGGCCGACGGCAAGCTGAAGGCCTGGGAGGGCCGCGAGGTGCTGTTCGGCATCCGCCCCGAGCAGATCACCCACAAGAACGCCTCCCGCGCCGGCCTGCCGCAGTTCCAGACCGCCGAGATGCCGATCCGCCTGACCGAGCCGACCGGCCCCGACACCATGGTGTTGGTGCCGATCAACGGCAAGGACGTGGTGTGCCGCGTGCATCCGGCCCACGCCGGCCAGCCGGGCGAGTCGATGGAGCTGATGTTCGACCTGTCCAAGTCGGTGTTCTTCGACCCGGCCAGCGAGCAGCGCATCGCCTGATGCCGCTGCGGACGGCGCTGCCGGCGGCGGATTCCGCCGTCCGCAGCGCCGTTTTTTTTGGTTCTGTCCCTACCTCTTCCCCGGCGGGCGAACAAGTTCGCCCCTACAACGCATTACCGACTGCGCGCGTTTCCACAGATAACGGTCGCTTTGTTTTTGTGCCTGCCGGTTACGCTGCCGAGCGCTGCAGGCGCATCGCCACCGCAAAGCGGTCGGCCGGGTGGACGGTGATCGACGCCTCGAACATCTGACCGGCCGCATCGAAATACTGGCGCAGGATCTCCAGCCCGGCCATGCCCGGGCTGACCTGCAGCGCCCGCGCCATCTCCTCGCCGATCGACAGTGCCCGCACGACCTGACGGATTTCCGCGACGCGGCGTCCGTAACGCCGCTCGATCAGCGTGCTGATCAGCAGGTCCGGCGAGTTGCGGATGGTGTCGGCGATTTCCGCGTATTCGGGGTCGAAGTAGACGTCGGTCCAGCCGACCGGCTGCTGGCTGCCGCTATCCACCCGCAGACTCGAAACCTGCATCCAGCGCGAACCCTCAAGACAGCCCAGCGCCCTGGCCAGCGCGCCGCCGGCAGTCGTCTCGGCGATGGCGCGGACGACGCGCACATTGGTCGTCCCGAACTGCACCAGATCTTCCAGCGAACTCAGCGAGGCCCGGAAATCGTTCTTCGGCGTCGCCGACTCGACCCGCGTCCCGGCGTTCTTCTTGCGCGACACCAGGCCCAGCTGCTGCAGCTCGTGCAGCGCGGCGCGGATGGTGTGGCGACTGGTGTTGTACAGCCCGCAAAGTTCCAGCTCACCCGGCAGCACGCTGCCGACCGGGTAGTGGCCGGCGGCGATGCCTTCGGTCAGGTGCCGGGCAATCTCGGCGAAATGGGGCTTGGACGCGGGTTTTTTCATGGTGGTCCGATTTTACGCCGAAATCAGTGCTTGCAATATATGTCCGGACATATTAGATTGAACACATGTCCGGACATATTGGGTCCGGACCACCGCAGCGCTCGACGCCGATCGAGCCCAGACAAGACCCAAGAAGGAGACACTGATGTCCAATTTCGCACCGATGGCCAGCACCGTTGTCGATTCCATCCTGTTCCGCGACGCCTTCGGCACCGCGGCGATGCGCGGCCTGTTTTCCGACGTGGCGCTGATCCAGCGCTACATCGACACCGAAGTGGCGCTGGCCCGCGCCGAGGCCAAGGTTGGCGTGATTCCTGCCGAGGCCGCCGAGGTCATCGCCCGTGAATCGAAAATCGAGCGCATCGACTTCGACCACATGCGCCACGAGACCGACATCGTCGGCTACCCGATCCTGCCGCTGGTGCACCAGCTGGTCGACATGTGCGGCGAGGCCGGCCGCTACGTGCATTGGGGTGCGACGACGCAGGACATCATGGACACCGCCGTGGCGCTGCAGGTGCGCGACGCGCTGGACGTCATCGACGCCGACATCCGCGCGTTGCGCGGCATCCTCGCCGACCTGGCGGTGAAGCACCGCGACACCCCGATGGCCGGCCGCACCCATCTGCAGCAGGCCCTGCCGGTCACCTTCGGCTACAAGGTGGCGATCTGGCTGGCGATGTTCGACCGCCACCAGCAGCGCCTCGCCGAACTGCGCCCGCGCGTCGCGGTGGTCGAGTTCGCCGGCGCCGCCGGCACGCTGGCCTCGCTGGGCGACAAGGGCTTCGAGGTGCAGCAGGCGCTCGCCGAGGAACTCGGCCTGGGCGTGCCGGCCACCACCTGGCACGTGGCCCGCGACGGCTTCGCCGAGGCAGTCAATCTGCTGGCGCTGGTCACCGGCTCGCTGGGCAAGATCGCGCTCGACATCATGATCATGGCCTCGACCGAGTTCGCCGAGGTCTACGAGCCCTTCGTCAAGGGCCGCGGCGCCAGCAGCACCATGCCGCAAAAGCGCAACCCG
>SSSX01000045.1 GCA_015657735.1 Zoogloeaceae bacterium | reverse complement strand
TGCGGCTTCCACAGGATGGCTTCGAACACCGAACGCGCCGCCGACGGGGTGATGACGTCGTACGAGACGCGCTCGACCTTCATCTCCGGCCGCGTGAAGCAGGCGAAGGGGCCGCTGACTTCCAGACAGAATGTGTTCATCGTTGGCTCGCTTTGGGCTCCAGGTGAAATGTTGGGTGGGGTGGCGGTTCAGCAGACGAGTCCGCCCGGGGCCAGCGGCTGGTCGTCGCTACGCAGGCCGAGCAGAGGGTCGTAGAGCAGGTCGTTGGCCTGCACGTACAGCCCCGGCATGGCGAGATTCAGGTCGCCCTGAGCCAGCAGGCGCTCGGCTTCTGCGTGCCGCAGGCTGACGGTGTAACGCTGCAGCTTGCGCATCAGCCAGCGCTGGGGGCCGTCCTTCTTGAGCAGGCCAAGCAGGGCGTCGACCGTTGCGTCCGTGCCGTCCGGACCGCGGTAGAGGACGACGACCGGTGCCTGGATGTCGTCGATCAGGCGGAAGCGGTCGGCGGCGCTGCGGAAGTTCACGGCGAGCGGGTCGTCGCGGGTCGCGGCGGGCTTCAGCAGGCCGGTGATGTCGTGTTTGTCGAGGTCGAGGTGGGCGTAGAACTGGTGGAAGTAGGGTTCGAACAGCTGGCGGGCGAGCGGATCGCCGGCCTGGCTGTGGAGCACGCTGCGGCAGGCGTCGGCGGCCTTGCGCAGCGTGCCGGCGGGGATGGCCGTGGGCGGGACGAAAACGACGACCTGCCCGGGTTCGGTGAGCGCCCCTTCGCGGTTGCAGCGGCCGGCGGCCTGGGCGATGGCGTCGAGGCCGGCGAGGGCGCGGTAGACCACCGGGAAATCCAGATCGACGCCGGCTTCGACGAGTTGTGTGGACACGACGCGCAGCGGCGCGTGGTCGCGGCCGGCCCGGCGGGCGGCAAGGCGCGACTTGATTTGCGCGATGACGTCGGCGCGGTGGGCGCCGCACATCAGGGCCGACAGGTGCAGCGTGCCGTTGGGCATGCGCCGGTGGAGTTCGCGGGCGCTGCCGCGGGTGTTGACGATGGCGAGGACGCTGTCGCGGGCGGCGAGCTCGTCGGCGAGCGCGGGCCACTCGGTGGGCGTCGTGAAGTCGGCCGGCAGGCGCACGTCGACGCGCTTGAGGGCAGCGTACAGGGCGTCGGGGTTGTCCATGAGTTCGGTCGCGCCGTCGAGGCCGCGCAGATTCATCGACGGGTCGAAGTAATCGGTGGTGGTGAGCGCAGGCTGGGTGGCTGTGCACAGCACCACGGTGACGCCGTAGTGCCGGATCAACAGCCGCAGCACGTCTAGGATGGGCTGCAGGAATTCCGGTGGCAGTTGCTGGGCCTCGTCGAGGATCAGCACGCTGTCGACGAGGTTGTGCAGCTTGCGGCAGCGGGACGTGCGGGCCGCGAACAGCGATTCGAAGAGCTGGACGTTGGTGGTGACGACCAGCGGGGCATCCCAGTTTTCGCAGGCGAGGCGCGAGGCGCGGGTTTCGTCGGCTGGATCGCTGTCGGCCTGGCTGTGGTGTTCGACGATGCAGTCGCGGCCGAGGCTGCTGAAGACGTCGCGGAACACGTCAGCGGTCTGCTCGATGATGCTGGTGTAGGGGATCGCGTAGACGACGCGGCGCTTGCCGTGGGTTAGTGCGTGGTCGAGCGCGAAGCCGAGACTGGCGAGGGTCTTGCCGCCACCGGTTGGGACCGTGAGGGTGAACAGCCCGGGCGGAAGGACGGCCTTGCTGCGGCACTGGTGCAGAATGTCGGCGCGGATGCGGCGCACCGGGGTGTCCGCGGCGAAGCAGGCCATGTGGGCGTCGTAGGCCCCGCGCATCTCGGCGAGGGGCGGGAAGTCACCGCGGGCGTCGGCCTTGCCGGCGTTCATGAAGGCCTCGGTGTCGAGGAAGTCGGCGTCGACGAGGGTCGAGAACAGCATGCGCAGCCACAGCGCGAAGGCGCCGGGGGTGAGGGTGCCGCCGGGGACGGCGTCCTTCAGGTCGAGAGCGACGGAGGTATCGAGGATGGAGGACGGGGCGATGGGGCGGATTTCGTCGTATTCGCGGCGGGCGTCGTCGGCGGCCAGCCGCCCTTTCAGGCCGCCGTGCCAGTCGGCCAGTCCGGCGTGGTGGCCGGCGATGAGGTAGGCGAGCACCGTCGCGGCCAGTTTGCCACGCGGGCCGTGCCGGGCGGCGAGGGCTTCGATGGCGTGCAGCGCGCCGGCGGCCGAGTGGGTTTTGTCCTTCGACGGTACGCGGCCTTCGATATGCGCGTCGGCGCATTCGCGGATGTAGCGCTGGAAGCCCGGCCGATACTTGCCCAGGTCGTGCCACAGTCCGGCAAGGCCTGCCCAGTCGGCGGAGCCGAACAGGGCGGCCGCGGCGGCGGCGCCATGGGCGACCTGTTGCAGGTGGTCGGCCAGCTCGTGGCCGCTATTGCTGTCGGCGGCGGTGTGGGCCAGGAAGATGTCGGTGGGGAATTCCATGGTTGCGGTTA
>SSSX01000372.1 GCA_015657735.1 Zoogloeaceae bacterium | reverse complement strand
CTCGTCGGGCGGCAGCGTCAGTGGCACGAGGGCCGGCTTGGGCGGCACGACGGCGAGGCCGAACTGCGCGGCGATCCGGTAACCCAGCGGCGAGGCGCCGATCTTGGGAATCGACAGGCCGCCGGTGGCGACGACGAGGTTCTCGCAGGCGAAGCGTCCGTGGCTGGTGTCGAGGATGAAGCGCTCGCCGGGGCCGTCGCCGGCGCCGATCGTTTCCAGCGTGCAGGGCATCGCCCAGCTGACCCGGCCGTCGTCGCAGCCGGCTTGCAGCATGTCGATGATGTCCTGTGCCGACTCGTCGCAGAACAGCTGGCCGTGTTCGCGCTCGTGCCAGCGGATGCCGTGGCGGTTCACGCGCTCGATGAAGTGGCCCGGCGTGAAGCGGGCCAGCGCCGAGCGGCAGAACTGCGGGTTGCGCGACAGGTAGTGGCCGACGCCGACGTCGAGATTGGTGAAATTGCAGCGGCCGCCGCCCGAGATGCGGATTTTCTCGGCGAGTTTGGCGGCGTGGTCGATGAGCAGCACCCGGCGGCCGCGCTGGCCGGCTTCGGCGGCGCACATCATGCCGGCGGCGCCGGCGCCGATCACGATGAGGTCGAAGCGGGAGGTCTGGGCGGGGCGGTTCATGGCGGCGGTCGGAAAGCGGCGGCGGGGGCGGCAGCATAGTCCGCCGCCTGTCGTGGCGCAAACTCCGTGCACGACTGGATTCTCATGTGCGCCCGCGCCTGCTAGGCTTGGACGATACGAAAACGCGCCGGCGCCGCTTGTCCGCGGGCGGCGCGGATAACGAGAGGGTATGAAAGATGGAGCGCAAGCCGCGGGCCGGACGGCCGTTGAAGTGGGCGCTGTGGGGTGCCGGCGTGGTGGCGGTGGTCGGGGTGGCGGGTTTTCTGGTGGCACCGCCGCTGGTCCGGTCGATGGCCGAGAGCAAGCTCAGCGAGCTGCTGCACCGTCAGGTGACGATCGAGGGCGTGTCGATCAACCCCTTCGCGCTGTCGGCCGAGGTGCGTGGCTTCCGGATGCTCGAGCGGGAGGGCGGTGCGACGGCGGTCAGCTTCGCGTCGCTGTACGCCAACGTCGAGGCCGAATCGCTGCTGCGCGGCGGCGTGGTGGTGCAGGAGGTGAAGCTGGTCGAGCCGGTGCTCAGCGTGGTGCGCGTCGAGGGCACGCGCCTCAACTGGTCGGACCTCATCGACGAGATTCTCAACAAGCCCGACGACGG
>SSSX01000371.1 GCA_015657735.1 Zoogloeaceae bacterium | reverse complement strand
GGCATCGCTCAGCGCCTTCCAGTACAGCGCGAAGCCCTTGCCGAGCGCCTCGACGAACACGGCGAGCAGCGGCACGAACAGGAACAGCGTCAGGAAGCCGAAGGCCAGCGCACAAAGCAACCAGCGCACCAGGCGCGGTTCGGTGGTGGCCGCCTCGATGCGGGCGGGGCGGGGCGCCGGGATCGTGACCGGCACGGGCGAAGCGGAAGGGGTCATGACGGCACTCATGGCGGTCGTCGCTCCGGAGGCGGGGATCAGGCGGCCGCAGCCGAGCGGCGGCGGGCGTTCCAGGCCTGCAGGCCGTTGATCGCGAGCAGCAGCACGAAGGAGATCACCAGCATCACGCAGGCGACGGCGGTGGCCCCGGCGTAGTCGTACTGTTCGAGCTTGGTGATGATGATCAGCGGCGTGATCTCCGAGACCAGCGGGATGTTGCCGGCGATGAAGATCACCGAGCCGTACTCGCCGACGGCGCGCGCGAAGGCCATCGTGAAGCCGGTGACCAGCGCCGGCAGCAGCGCCGGCAGGATCACGCGCGTGAAGGTCTGCCAGCGACTGGCCCCGAGCACGGCGGCCGCCTCCTCGACGCCGCGGTCGAACTCCTCCAGCACCGGCTGCACCGTGCGCACGACGAAGGGCAGGCCGATGAAGGTCAGCGCCACGATCACGCCGAGCGGCGTGAACGCCACCTTGATGCCGAAGCCCGCGAGCCACTGGCCGATCCAGCCGTTGGTCGAATACAGCGCCGTCAGCGCGATGCCGGCGACCGCCGTCGGCAGCGCGAACGGCAGATCGACCAGCGCATCGACGAACCGCCGGCCCGCAAAGCGGTAGCGCACCAGCACCCAGGCGACGATCAGCCCGAACACGGCATTGATCAGGGCGGCGATCAGCGCTGCGCCGAAGGTCAGCCGGTACGAGGCCAGGACGCGCGGCGCCGTGACCGCGGTGACGAAGCCGTCCCAGCTCAGGCCGGCAGCCTTCAGGAAGGTCGCCGACAGCGGGATCAGCACGATCAGCGCGAGGTAGCTCAGCGTGATGCCGAGCGCCAGCCCGAAGCCGGGCAGCACGCGCGGCGTGCGCGCGCTCGCCGGTGACAGCGCCGCCATGTCAGCGGCTGCCGGGCTGGTAGAGGCGGTCGAACTCGCCGCCATCGGCGAAGTG
>SSSX01000370.1 GCA_015657735.1 Zoogloeaceae bacterium | reverse complement strand
TTCTCAATACCGACCTGCATGACCGCCTGAAAGCGGTCCAGGCCAGGAATCTGGTGATCGTCGGCTTCATGACCCACATGTGCATTTCGTCCACAGCCCGTGCCGCCTTCGATCTCGGCTATGCCAACAACACCGTGGTTGCCGGCGCCACCGCCAGCCGTTCGCTGCCGCTCGGCGAGGGGAAGGGGTTGCCGGCAGGCCAGGTCCATGCCGGCAATCTCGCCGCGATTGCCGACCTGTTCGCCATCGTGGTTCCCGACGAAGCGGCCATCGCCGACTGACCGGGCCGGCGCAGCAATAGAGAAAAGGCCGGGAAATCCCGGCCTTTACGATGAGCAAGTCGCCATGCCCGAAAGGAAATTCGAGTCTTCGCGCCTTACCAGACAAAAAACACCAGCGACCAGACCGTGACCATGAGGCCCACCGGCAGCGTCATGGCTAGCGCGGCAATCGTTTTTTGGGCAATTTTTCCGGTTGACCGCCGGATCAGCTGCAAGGCCAGCCACAGGCTGCCGGCGCTGCCCAGCGTCAGCAGCGTGATGCGGAAGGCCGGCAGCCAGCCGAGCCAGAAATGTTCGGCCTTGAGGTGGCTGACGGTCAGCATCGACAGGCCGAGGATGACGCTGGCCGCGGCCAGCGGCGCCAGGGCGAGGGCGAACCGTTGCCAGCTCAGGTGCTCGGTCTTCAGCAGGCGGGCGGCGAGGGCCGGGCCGACCAGCAGCAGGCTGCCGAGCAGGAAGCCGCCGCCCAGCAGGTAGCCGAGGATCAGCCCGCCGTCCAGCCAGGTGAACAGGTCGCTGGCTTCCGGGTGGTGGGTGAGCAGCCACCACGGCACGTCGTTGTCGAGCAGCGCGAAGTGCTCGTGGTCGACCAGCCATTCGGCGGCGGCCAGCTTGATGTGCAGCAGCCAGGGGCTGACCGTCCACTGGAAGGCGGTGGTGGCGACGCCGAGCACGCCGTAGACCAGGGTCAGCACGTCCGGCGTCTTGGCCGGGTTGTTGAAGTCAAGCACTTCGGCAAAGGGCGAGCGCCAGGAGAGGGCGACGGCCTCGCGCTGGCCGGCGCAGCGGCCGCAGGCATGGCATTCCGAGGCGCTGGTCATGCGCCGGACGTCGACCAGCGGCGCGCAATTGACCGGTTCGAATTCGCCGGTGTGGCGATCCCAGGCGGCGCGGTCGACCTTGTAGTGCACCGGGGCGATCTTGGCGAGCACGGCGAAGACGCCCGAGGCCGGGCACAGGTAGCGGCACCAGATGCGCTTTTCGCGGCCGTAGAGGAGGCCGATGGCGAGCGCCGCGACGGTGGACCCGCCAAGCACCAGCAGCGCCGCCTGCGGGTATTCGTAGACGCTGACCAGTTGGCCGTAGACGGTGGTGGCGACGAAGGCGAAGAAGGGCCAGCCGGCCCATTTCAGCCAGCCCGGCACGGCCTTGCCGCGACCGTACTGGCTGACCCATTCGGAAATGAAGCCTTCCGGGCAGAACAGGCCGCACCAGACGCGGCCCATGGTGACGGTGGCGATCATCACCCCCGGCCACCACAGCCCCCAGAAACAGAACTGCGCGAAGAGGCGCAGGTTGTCCCAGAGGTGGGCGCTCTCCGGCGGCAGCGGCAGGAAGGCGGGGATGACGACCAGGCTGGCGTAAATGACGACCACCGCCCATTGCAGCGCGATGATCTTGCCGCGGTGGCGGCGCAGGGCCAGGCCG
>SSSX01000369.1 GCA_015657735.1 Zoogloeaceae bacterium | reverse complement strand
TCGAACCGGTGACACCTGGAATCACAATCCAGTGCTCTACCAACTGAGCTAATGCCGCCACTGTGGGTCATCGACTTGCGTCGCCAACCCTTAACCGAATTGTTTGAGCCTGCCCGACAGGAATCGAACCTGTAACCCCCGGCTTAGAAGGCCGGTGCTCTATCCAGTTGAGCTACGGGCAGATTGCCGCGGGCACGGGGCCAAGCTTTGGTCGGGGTGGAGGGATTCGAACCCCCGACATCTTGCTCCCAAAGCAAGCGCGCTACCGGACTGCGCTACACCCCGAGAGGCGCGAATAATACAGAGCCCTTCGCGCGCCGTCAAACATCGCGATGAAATTCTTTCGGTGGCGCGCAAATAACCCTGTCGCGAACCAGATTTTCGCGCACGACGTGTCGTGCCGCATGAATCTGCCGCGCGAGGGGTGCAACAAATTCGCCGCCGCCGCCGATAATACGGCCCGATGGCTTCCCGTTCCGCCGCCCCGCTGCTGCGCTTGGCAGCATTTCCCCTGTTGCTGGCCGCCGGCGGTCTGTGCTCGTCCGCGGCCAGCGCCGGGCCGGACGATGCGCCGGAACGCAGCGGGCTGCAGACGACGCTGCCCTACGTGCTGATGGCCGGCGGCGGGCTCGCTGCCGGGCTGCTGCTCGGCCGGCAGTTGCGCGGGCGTCCGGTCAGAGCAGCCCCGCCATCGCGACAGCAGGAGTCGGTCGCCAGCGCCGCCGCGCCGCCCGTTGCGCCGCGCCCCGCCGCCCCGGCAGCGACGACCCCGTGGCGGGATTTCGTCGAACTATCGACCGACTGGCCATGGGAAACCGACGCTGCGCTGCGCTTCGTCGCGATTCCCGACGCGCCGGCCGCGCCCAGCATCGCCCCGCCGGACGTCACCGGGCGCAGCTGGGAGGACGTCGTCGTTCCCGATCTGCCCCCCGATTTCGCGATCGCCCACCGCGACACCCTCGACCGTCACGGCCCGATCGCCGTCACGCTGACCCGCCGCAGCGCCACCGGCGAGTTGCGCTATCTCGAAATGCGCGGCCGCCCGGTGTTCGATGCGGCGGGACGCTTCCAGGGCTACCGCGGCATCGGGCGCGAGGTCACCGAGCGCGCGCGCCTGGCCGCCGACCTCGAGCGCAACGAGGAACGCATCCATGCGCTGCTCGCCTACAGCACCGACGGCTATTGGGAGCAGGACGCCAACCTGCGCTACACCACGATCACCGCCAGCTCGGGCCACCTCGCCGACCTCGCCGCCGAGGACGCCGTCGGCGCGCGACGCTGGGAGCTGCCCGGCGAATCGCCCGCCGAGGCGCCGTGGGCCGAGCACATCGCGCAGCTCAAGCAGATCGAACCGTTCTCCAACCTGATCTTCTGCCGCGCCGACCACAGCGGCCGGGTCGTCTGGCTGAGCGAATCCGGCATCCCGGTCTTCGATCGGCGCGGCGTGTTCTCCGGCTATTGCGGCACGACCCGCAACATCACCGACAAAATCGTCTCGCGCGACCGCCTGGAGCGCGACGAGGCCCTGTTCCGGGCGCTCTTCGACGCCACCCCGGCCAACCTCGGACGCATCTCCGCCGACGAACGCTGGCTGCAGGTGAATGCCGCCTTCGCCGCCTTCCTCGGCCGCCAGCCGGCCGAACTGCGCGACACTGCCGTCGACGCCTGCCTGGCCGCCGGGGATGCCGCTGCCGGCAAGGCCCTGCGCGCCCGCTGCCTGGCCGGCGAGATCGACCATTACAGCCGCGAGGCGCGCTATCACGGCGCCGACGACACGCTGCGGTGGTGCCGCGAGTCGGCCCGCCTGATTCCCGGCGGCGACGACGGACCGCCGTCCTTCGTGGTCGTCGTCGAGGACATCTCGACGGTCCGCCACGCCCTCGACGACCGCCGCGCCGGCGAGGAGCGCTATCGCCAGCTGTTCGAACTGTCGCCGGAAGCGACGCTGGTGTGTATCGACGGCCAGGTCCACCTGTCCAACGCCGCCAGCCGCCGCCTGTTCGGCGCCGACGCCACACACCGGCTCGAAGGCGTCGCAATGCTGTCGCTGGTCCATCCGGACGACCGGGCGATGGAGGCGGCGCGCCTGCAGCAGTTCGAGGCCAAGCCGGAGCAGGCCGGCCTGGCGCCGTTGCCGCTGCGTTACCAGCGCTTCGACGGCGAATCGATCAACGCCGAGGCGACCGGCGTGCGCATGCACTTCGACGGCCGCCCGGCGGTGCTCTACGTGCTGCGCGACGTGGCGCGCTGGCTGTCGGCCGAGCAGGTGCTGCGCGAAAGCCGCGCGATGTACCGGGACGTCGTCGAATCGGTCAACGAAATCCTCTTCCAGACCGACGGCGACGGCTGCGTGACCTTCCTCAACCGTGCCTGGCGCCGCACCACCGGCTTCGACGGCCGGCTGTCGATCGGCCAGAGCCTGCTCGACTTCGTCGCCGAGGACGACCGGGTGCGCGTCGAGCAGCGCCTGCGCGGCATCCGCGAAGGCTTCGACGAGATCGCCCAGTTCGAATTCCGGCTGCGCACCCACTCCGAGGGCCTGCGCTGGGTCGAGGCGACGATCCGCCCGCTGCGCGACACCTACGACCACGTGGTCGGCAGCTCCGGCACCCTCGACGACATCACCGCCCGCAAGGAGGCCGAGCAGACCCAGCGCGACCTCAACCGCGAACTCGAGGCCCGCGTCCGCGTGCGCACCGCCGAACTCGAAGCCTCCAACCGCGAACTCGAAGCCTTTTCGTATTCGGTCTCCCACGATCTGCGCGCGCCGCTGCGGGCCATCGACGGCTTCGCCCAGATCGTCGCCGAAGACTACGCGCCGCGCCTCGACGAAACCGGCCGCGAATACCTGCAGCGCATCCGCGTCACGACCCAGAAAATGGCGCGGCTCATCGACGACCTCATCGATCTGGCCCGCCTCACCCGTCAGGCGATGAAGCGCGAGCAGGTCAACCTCAGCCAGATCGTCGAGCAGATCCTTTCCGAGCTGCGCCTCGAAGATCCCGCCCGGCTCATCGAAACCCATGTCGAGCCCAACCTCGTTGCCGCCGCCGACCGCCAGCTGATCCGCGTGGCCCTCGAGAACCTGCTGCGCAACGCCTGGAAGTTCACCAGCCGCCGGGACGTCGCGCGGATCGGTTTCCATGCCGAGATGCGCGACCGCCAGATCGTCTACTGCGTCACCGACAACGGCGCCGGCTTCGACATGACCTTCGCCTCCAAGCTCTTCCTGCCCTTCCACCGGCTGCACGGCATCAGCGAATTCGCCGGCACCGGCATCGGCCTGGCCACCGTCCAGCGCGTCATCCAGCGCCATGAAGGGCGGGTATGGGCGCAATCGGTGCCGGACAAGGGCGCCAGCTTCTTCTTCACGTTGAGCCACTGAGCGCCGGCGGCGGTCGTTGCGCCGCCGCGAATCCGTTGCTGCTTTGCAACAGATTGAATCAAAAAGGCTTGATATAAGTCACACGTATCGTTGTGCATCGCAATACATCAGCACTTCTACCAATATCCGGCGGCACGCGCTCGGGGTAAAATTCTCTCCGCAACGGACGATAAGATATACCTTGGCCGCCCACGCTCCGGCGTCCGGTCTGGCGGCCGCACGAACAGCACTCACCGAGCATCCATCATGAACGAACGACACTACCTCACCCCCCTCTTCGAGCCCCGCTCGGTCGCCATCATCGGCGCCAGCCCGCGGGAAAACTCCCTCGGCAACGTGGTTGTCCGCAACATGCTGGAGGCGGGATTCAAGGGCAAGCTGTTCGCCGTCAACCCCAAGCACGACGAAGTGCTCGGCGTCCCCTGTTACAAGAGTGTCGAGGACATCCCGCAGCGCCTCGACATGGCCATCATCACGACCAAGGCCGACCGCGTGCCGGCGATCGTCGACGCCTGCGGGCGGGCCGGCACCAAGTCGGTGGTGGTGATCCCGTCGGGTTTCTCGGATGCCGGCCCGCGCGGCAAGATGCTCGAAAAGAACACCATCGAGAACGCCCGCCGCCACCGCATCCGCGTGCTCGGCCCGAACTGCCTGGGCGTGCTGCGCCCCGAACTGGGCCTCAACGCCAGCTTCGCCCACGGCGGCGCCAGCAAGGGCTCGATCGGCCTGATCTCGCAGTCCGGCGCGCTGTGCTCGGCGATCCTCGACTGGGCGCGGCCGAACAACGTCGGCTTTTCGTCGGTCGTGTCCCTCGGCTCGTCGGTGGACATCGATTTCGGCGAAGTCCTCGAATACATGGTGTCGGATTCCCGCACCGAGAGCATCTTCCTGTACGTCGAAGGCATCAAGGATGCGCGCCGCTTCGTCAGCGCCCTGCGTGCCGCGGCCCGCGTCAAGCCGGTGCTGCTGATCAAGGTCGGCCGCCACCCGGTCGGCGGCCACGCCGCGCTGAAGCATTCGGGCGCGGCGGTCGGCGAGGATGCGGTGTTCGACGCCGCGCTGCGCCGCGCCGGCGTGATCCGCCTCTACAACATGGGCCAGCTGTTCGCTGCCGCCAACGCGCTGTTCTCGCACTTCCGCCCGCGCGGCAACCGCCTGGCGATCATCACCAACGGCGGCGGCCCCGGCGTGATGGCCGCCGACCGCGCCGCCGACCTGCGCATTCCGCTGGCGCAGCTCTCCGACGCCACCGTCGCCAAGCTGAACGAAGTCCTGCCGCCCACCTGGTCCCACTGCAACCCGCTCGACATCATCGGCGACGCCGACCCCGAGCGCTACCGCAAGACGCTCGAGATCGTCCTGGCCGACGACAACGTCGAAGGCGTGCTGACGATGCTGTGCCCGCAGGCGATGACCTCGCCGACCGAGGTCGCCAAGCAGATCATCGAAGTCGAGCGCAGCGCCGACAAGCCGGTGTTCACGTGCTGGATAGGCGAGGAACAGGTCCGCGACGGACGCCATCTGTTCGAGGCGGCCGGCATTCCGACCTTCCGCACGCCCGAGCCGGCGGTCGAACTGTTCGGCCACATCTCCGCCTACTACCGCAACCAGAAACTGCTGGTGCAGACCCCCTCGTCGCTGTCGTCCGACCTCAACCCGCCGTCGGTCGAAAGCGCCCGGCTGGTCATCGAGACGGCGCTCTCGGAACGCCGCAAGAACCTCAACGAGATGGAATCCAAGGCCCTGCTGGCGGCGTTCCGGATTCCCATCGCACAAACCGTGGTAGCCCGCTCCGCCACCGAGGCCATGGTGCTCGCCGAGGAACTCGGCCTGCCGGTGGCCATGAAGATCGACTCCCCGTCGATCACCCACAAGGCCGACACCGGCGGCGTGCGCCTCAACCTCAACGGTCTTGCTGCGGTGCGCTCGGCCTACCAGGAAATCCTTGAGGAGGTGAAGCGCAAGCGCCCCGACGCGATCATCAACGGCGTCGCCATCGAACCGATGATCATCAAGCCCTACGGCCGCGAGCTGATGGTCGGCGCCTTCCGCGACCCGATCTTCGGGCCGGTGATCACCTTCGGCGAAGGCGGCGCCCACGTCGAGATCCAGGCCGACCGCGCGGTTGCGCTGCCGCCGCTGAACAACTATCTGGTGCAGGATCTGATCAAGTCCACCCGCGTCGCGACCCTGCTCGGCGAATACCGCAACATGCCGCCGATCAACATGGAGTCGCTGGAGTTCGTGCTGCTGCGCATCTCCGAGATGGTCTGCGAGCTGCCGTGGATCCGCGAGATGGACATCAACCCGCTGATCGTCGACGAACACGGCGCGGTCGCCGTCGATGCCCGGATCGTCGTGGACAACATCGCGCCGACCGCCGATCGCTACGACCACATGGCGATCCACCCCTACCCGTCGCACCTGATCACCAAGCTGCAGATGCCCGAAGGCGAGATCACCGTCCGCCCGATCAAGCCCGAGGACGCCGACCTGGAAGTCGATTTCGTCCGCAAGCTGTCGCCCGAAACCAAGTACCTGCGCTTCATGAACACCATGCGCGAGCTGCCGCCGGCGATGGTCGCCCGTCTGACGCAGATCGACTACGACCGCGAAATGGCCTTCGTCGCCACCCTTCCGGACGACGACACCGGTGCCGAAGTGGAAATCGGCGTGGCCCGCTACGCGGTGAACCCGGACGGCGAAACCTGCGAGTTCGCCATCGTCGTCGCCGAAGACTGGCAGCACCGCGGCCTCGCCCGCCGGCTGATGGGCGTGCTCATCGAAACCGCCCGCAACCGCGGGCTCAACGCGATGACCGGCATCTTCCTGTCGAAC
>SSSX01000044.1 GCA_015657735.1 Zoogloeaceae bacterium | reverse complement strand
TCCTCGGCGGTGCCGTCGGCAACCTGGTAGATCGCTTGGGCCGGGGAGCGGTCGTGGATTATCTGGACTTCCATGCCGGCGGCTGGCACTGGCCAGCCTTCAATCTCGCCGATACGGCGCTTTGTCTGAGCGCCTTTATTCTTCTTTTGGGAACCTTGCTGTCGTCAGCTCAAAGCAAGGCGCCCACTTAGCACGTGCACAGGAAATCTCGATGCAAATCCTGGCTATAAACCAAAACGAGGAACACAAATTGGCTCAACGATCCTTCTCCCTATTTGACCGTCGCACGTTGTCTGCCTTGATGCTCATGGGCCTGGTCCATTGCACTTCGGCAGCCGAGGAACCCTTGCCTCCTGATCAGGCGTTTCGGCTCAAGGCATCCCTGAAGGGTAGCGATACGGTGGTGGCTGAAATCATTCCTGCCAAGAAGCACTACCTCTACAAGAACAAGGTCCGCTTCGCCTTGAAGAACGCCAGCGGCGTCATGATTAAGGAGGTGAAGCTACCTTCCGGCGAGATGAAGAACGACCCCTATTTTGGGCTGATTGAAGTCTATAAATCGCCCGTCGTCGCGGAAATCGTTCTGGAACGCGCTCCCAAGTCTAAAGTCTTCACCCTTTATGCGTCTTATCAGGGGTGCAATGAGAAACTCGGCATCTGTTATCCGCCGATTGAGAAAACCGTTGACATGAAGTTCGATTGACGCCGGGTATCACATTTTTCCATTGCTAGCGTTTAGCCCATCTGCCATTTATTGAAAGGTTTTATTGTCATGTTGAAAAAGCTCATTGCCTGCCTGTTAGCGACCACCGCACTACAGGGTGCCCTTGCGGCACAACTGCCCGAAGTAACCGTCTATAAGGATCCTGATTGCGGCTGCTGCACCGAGTGGGTCAAGCACATGCAAGAGTCCGGTTTTCAGGTGAAGCAGGTCAATACCCGAGCCATGGACGTGGAACGGCAACGGTTTGGGGTACCCCCACATTTGGCTAGTTGCCATACCGCGAAAGTTGGCGGCTACACCGTGGAAGGTCATGTGCCCGCCTCCGCCGTCAAGAAAATGCTGGCCGAAAAGCCGTCGGTAGGAGGCCTGACCATTCCGGGCATGCCGGCCAATGCCCCAGGCATGGGGCCGCACATCGTGGGAACGCTCAAGGTATATACCTTGCCCAAAGCGGGTGAGTCGTCGCGCCTCTACTCGGTCGAATAGCGCCGATTCCCGAAAGTGCGGATGGGGGAATTTTGGCAATGCACCCATGTGAATGGCCGTATTCGCCGACATGGGTGCCAGTCTGCTGGTGGTGGGTAACGGCGTGCGCATCCTGCGGTGGACTTCCGGTAAAGACTTTCGCTGATACAATCCCGCCCATGCGCCGCTGGCTCTCTATCCTTCTTCTCGTATTTCTGCCGTTCCAGTTCTCCTGGGCGGCGGTGGCCGGCTATTGCCAGCACGAGACCGGAGCGGCAGCACAGCACTTCGGTCATCATGACCACCAGCATCAGGCCGCTGCCGATCAGGATGGCACGCCGGATGCCAAAACCTTGGGGGGCGGCATCGACGGCGATTGCGTCGCCTGTCATGCGAGTTGTGCCGCGGCGATTTTCAGCACGGCCTCCTTGCCGGCTTCAAGCAGCGCGTCCTTTGCGATTCCCTGGCTACCGGGAAATCTGACCGCGCCGCCTCTCGCTCACCCCGAACGCCCCAACTGGTCCGTCCTCGCCTAATCGGCGGGGTGGATAGCACTTTTCTGCGCTTCTCCCTTGCGGCTGTGGTGGACTGATCCGCCCTGACGCATTGCGACGCTTCCCGGTCGCACCTCGCCGATTCCCCGTGTGTCTTTTTATCACTGGAGAATTGGATGTCTCGAAGCAAATCGGTTTCACGAACTACCTTTTTACCGGCCCGCCTACTCGTGGCCGGGCTGTGCTCGCTCGCTGCGCTAGCGACCGGCGACTTATGGGCGCAATCGACGCCAGCCCCCGCTGGTGCCTTGATTACCCTGTCGCAAGCCTTTGAGGCTGCTTGGGCACGGCAACCCGAAGCGCAATCCCTCGATCTGCGGCGCGATGCTGCCGAAGCGCATCGGCAGGTTGCCGGCAGTTGGACGGCCCAAGCGCCTTCGCTGGATTTGTCTGGCAAGACCGACCAACTGAGCAAGAATCAAGGCAGCCGCGAATACGCGGTGGGCGTCGCCTTGCCGCTGTGGCTACCCGGCGAACGCTCTCGTCAGGGCGCCTTGGCCGACGCCGAATCCAAAGCCGTGGATAGCCGGGTGACGGCCGCGCAACTGCGCACTGCCGCCGCCGTGCGTGATGCCTGGTGGAACTGGCAGCGGGCACGTGGCGAACAGTCGCTGGCCCGCGAACGCATGGTCAGCGCGCAAAAACTGGCAGAAGATGTCCGTCGCCGAACCAAGGCCGGCGACCTGGCCCGCTCGGACCAGCATCAGGCCGATGGCGCGGCGGCAAGCGCCGAGGTTGCGCTGGCGGAAAGTGGCAGCCTGCTGGCTGCCAGCATTCAACATCTGCGCGCCTTGATCGGCAAGCTGCCGGATGAGACAGCAGCCGACGGACCGGAAACCCCGCCGGCGGTGCCTGCCGACTTCACCGCCCTGGATGCGACCCACCCGGCGGTCGTCGAACTGTTCGACCGGGCCGAAGTCGCTCGCCGCAGTGCCGATCTGGCCAGCGTGCAGACCAGGAACAATCCCGAACTGTTGTTGGCCACTACCCGCGAGCGGGGCGCTTTCGGCGACGACTATCAGCAGACCGTCACGCTCGGCGTACGCATCCCGTTTGGTTCGGATAGCCGCAATCGCGCCAAACTCGGGCTGGCCCGTGCCGAAGCCCTCGAAACCGAGGGGCTGCTTCGCCTCGAACGCGAGCGCCTGGCAGCCGACCTGGGAGCGGCGCGGGTGCGCGTCGAATCGGGTCGCACGCAACTGGCGGCCGCCGAGAAACGCGCCCAACTGGCGCGCGAGTCGCGGGGCTTTTTCGACAAGTCCTTCCGCCTGGGCGAAAGCGATCTGCCGACCCGCTTGCGTATCGAACTCGAAGCCGTCGAAGCCGAACGGCAAAACGCCCGCGCCCGGATTGAGCTGGCCGCTGCGATCTCCGCCCTGCGCCAGGCGCTGGGCCTGCTCCCCGAACAAAAATGAGGAACCCGAACATGAGAACAACAAACACGCTGGCCGCTGTGGGATGGGCCGCCTGGATCGCCCTGGCGGCCCCACTGGCCTGGGCCGGTGACGGGCACGACCATGGCGAGGCGCCAGCATCATCGGCCGGTCCCGCCTCGCCGCGTTTTGCGGCAACGTCCGAAACCTTTGAACTGGTCGGCGTCGTCAATGGCAAGCAACTGACGCTCTATCTCGACCGCTATGCCGACGGCAGCCCGGTCAAGGATGCCCAGCTCGAACTGGAACTGGGTGGCGTCAAAGTCCCCGTCGAACCGCATGCCGAGGGGGAGTTCGAGGCGACGCTGGCGCAGGAACTCAAACCGGGGGTCGTGTCGGTCGCGGCGACTGTCATCGCCGGCGAGGAAACCGACTTGCTGGCTGGCGAACTCGACGTCCACGAAGAGGCACATGACGAAACGACCGCCCACACCCATGGCTGGAAAGAATATGCCCTGTGGGCCGGTGCCGCCGGCGGGGCGCTGCTGCTCCTTGCCGCTCTATTGCGCCGCCTGCGCGCTTCCCGCAACCCGCGTTTCGGAGGTGCCGCATGAAGCCCCGTCTGTTATTTAGCGCCCTATGTCTTTCCTTCTTGTTTTCCTCAACCTTGGTGCTGGCCGGTGATGGCCATGACCACGGCGACGCCTCGCCCGCTGCCAGCGGCAATGGCCCCAAGCGCCAGCCGGACGGCAGCGTCTTCCTGCCCAAACCGGCGCAACGCCAGATCGGTGTTCGCACCCTGCTGGTTGAGCTAGGTGAACTGCCCCGCACCCATGAACTGGCCGGCAAGGTGGTCATGGACCCGAATGCCGGCGGCAAAGTGCAGGCCATCGTCGCCGGCCGTGTCACGCCGGGGCCACGCGGTCTGCCATTGCCCGGTCAGCCGGTCAAGAAAGGCGAGGTGCTGGCTTACGTCACGCCGGAAGTCGGCGGCAACAGCCGCTCCCTGGCGGAAAGTCGCCTGCGCCGCCTGCGCGAACTGGCCGACACCGTGCCGCGCAAGGTCATCGAGGAAGCGGAAGCCGCCGTCGCCAACGAACAACTGGTGGCGCCGGTCAGCGGCGTTATCGCGTCGGCCAACGTCGTCTCCGGTCAGGTGCTCGAAGCCCGCGAAACCCTGTTCGAGATCGTCAATCCGGAACGCATGCTGATCGAGGCGCTGGCTTTCGATATGGCCATCGCCAGCGATGTCGCCGGGGCCTTTGTCGCCGTTGGTGAGCAGAAGCTGCCGCTGCGCCTGGTCGGCGTCGCCCGCAGCCTGCGTGAGCAAGCACTGCCGCTGACCTTCCGGGGTGAAGGCGGCGCTTTGGCGGCGTTGGCCGTCGGCCAGCCGGTTCGGGTCTTCGTGCAGACGCGCAGCACGGTGCCGGGCATCCGGGTGCCGGCAGCGGCGCTGATGAAGAACCCGGCTAACCAGAGCATCGTCTGGGTCAAGACGGCACCGGAACGCTTTGAGCCGCGCACGGTAAGCGTCGAGCCGCTGGACGGCACCCACGTGGCGGTGACCAGCGGTCTGAAAGCCGGGGATCGGGTTGCCGTCCGCGCTGCGACCCTGATCAACCAGGTCCGGTAAAGGGATGACGATGGAACCTATTCTCGACTCCACCCTGACCTGCCCGATTTGCGGACTATCAGAAAAACTGCACATGCCGACCGATGCCTGCTTGTTCTTCCATGAATGCTCAGGTTGCAAATCATTACTCCGACCCAAACCGGGTGACTGTTGCGTCTTTTGCAGTTATGGCAACGTGCCATGTCCGCCGATTCAGCAGCAATCGGATTGCTGCACACGACGGGAGCGCTAAATCATGTTCAAGTGGCTTCTCGATAACAGCCTGGCCAACCGTCTGCTGGTCATCATCGCCAGCCTGGTGCTGATGGCCTATGGGGCATTCACCCTCTCCCGCACGCCGGTGGACGTGTTTCCTGACCTCAACAAACCAACGGTCACCATCATGACCGAATCCGGTGGCATGGCCGCCGAGGAAGTGGAGCAACTGATCACCTTCCCGCTGGAAACGACCATGAACGGTCTGCCCGGTGTGGA
>SSSX01000368.1 GCA_015657735.1 Zoogloeaceae bacterium | reverse complement strand
GCGCAGATGGGTTTCTCGCTGCGCCGCCTGCTGCGCGACCTGCGCGACGACAGCCTGGCCGGCGTCGGCGCCGCCATCGCCGCGTGGCCCGAGGTCGCCTTTCCCACCGTGTGGGCCGGCATTGCCGCCGCCTGGCACATCGAGCGCGAGCCGGCCGTCGCCGCCTACCTGTGGGCGTGGGCCGAAAACCAGGTGATGGCGGCGCTCAAGGCGGTGCCGCTCGGCCAGGCCTCGGGCCAGCGCCTGCTCGCCGCACTCGGCGGACGCCTGCCGACCATCGCCGCCGCCGCGCTGGACCTGCCGGAAGCCGCCTGGTCGAATTTCACGCCGGGCTTCGCGATCGCCTGCGCCCGCCACGAAACCCAGTATTCCCGTCTCTTCAGATCGTAAACATCATGAGCAAACAAGCCCTTCGGGTCGGCATCGGTGGCCCCGTCGGTTCCGGCAAGACGGCGTTGACCCTCGCGCTGTGCCAGGCCCTGCACGACAGGATCGACATGGCCGTCGTCACCAACGACATCTACACCGCCGAGGACGCCCAGTTCCTGGTGTGCCATTCGGCGCTGGCGCCGGAGCGCATCATCGGCGTCGAGACCGGCGGCTGCCCGCACACCGCGATCCGCGAGGACGCGTCGATCAACCTCGAAGCCGTCGACCGCCTGCAGCGGGCCTTCCCGGCGGTCGAGCTGATCCTCGTCGAATCCGGCGGCGACAATCTCGCCGCCACCTTCTCGCCGGAGCTCTCCGATCTCACCCTCTACGTCATCGACGTCGCGGCCGGCGAGAAGATTCCGCGCAAGGGCGGGCCGGGCATCACCAAGTCCGATCTGCTGGTCATCAACAAGATCGACCTGGCGCCGATGGTCGGCGCCTCGCTGGCCGTCATGGAGCGCGATGCCAGGGCGCAGCGCGGCGAACGACCGTTCGTGTTCAGCAACCTCAAGACCGGCGAAGGTCTGGACCAGATCATCGGCTTCATCCTCGACCGCGGCATGCTCGGCCCGCGTTAGCCGGCGCGGCGGAATTACCCCTCATTTCCCCGCTTCTTCCGCCCTTGGTTCGGGTGCGCGCTGAGCGACCATCCGGACCATGAACGGTAGTCTCAACCTGCGCACCCTCTTCGCCCCCGGCAACATCCGCACGCTGGCCGGGCCGCTGCTCATCATCCTGATCCTGTCGATGATGGTGCTGCCGCTGCCGCCATTCGTCCTCGACCTGATGTTCACCTTCAACATCGCGGTGTCGGTGATGGTGATGCTGGTGGCGATGTACACCCGAAAGCCGCTGGATTTCTCGGTGTTCCCGACGGTGCTGCTGGTCACCACGCTGCTGCGCCTGTCGCTCAACGTGGCGTCGACGCGGGTGGTGCTGCTCGAAGGGCACACCGGCCCCGACGCGGCGGGCAAGGTCATCGAGGCGTTCGGCCACTTCCTCGTCGGCGGCAACACGGCGGTCGGGCTGGTGGTGTTCATCATCCTCACGGTGATCAACTTCGTGGTGATCACCAAGGGTGCCGGGCGGATCGCCGAAGTCGGCGCGCGCTTCACCCTCGATGCGATGCCCGGCAAGCAGATGGCCATCGACGCCGACCTCAACGCCGGCCTGATCGACGAAAAGGAAGCCAAGAAACGCCGCGCCGACACCGCCCAGGAGGCCGACTTCTACGGCGCGATGGACGGTGCCTCGAAGTTCGTCCGCGGCGATGCGGTGGCCGGCATCCTGATTCTCGGCATCAACGTGATCGGCGGCCTGATCGTCGGCGTGCTCCAGCACAATATGGAACTCGGCCAGGCGGCCACCAACTACACCCTGCTGACCATCGGCGACGGCCTCGTCGCCCAGCTGCCGGCGCTGATCATCTCGGTCGCCGCTGGTCTGGTCGTGTCGCGCGTCGGCGACGAGGGCGACATGGGTTCGCAGGTCATCGGCCAGGTATTCTCGAATCCGCAGGTGCTGATCCTCACCGCGACGATCCTCGGCATCCTCGGCCTGATTCCCGGCATGCCGAACTTCGTCTTCCTGCTGCTCGCCGCCGGCCTCGGCTGGCTGGCCTGGCGCGGCGGGCGGCGGCAGGCCGAGATCGCCGAAGAGGAAGCGCCGGCGGCCGCCCCGGTGGTGCCGGCCGAAAGCCAGGAAGCCAGCTGGGCGGACGTCACGCCGGTCGACGTGCTCGGCCTGGAAGTCGGCTACCGCCTGATCCCGATGGTGGACAAGGGTCAGGACGGCGAGCTGCTCAAGCGCATCCGCGGTCTGCGCAAGAAGTTCGCCCGCGACATCGGCTTCCTCGCCGCGCCGGTGCACATCCGCGACAACCTCGAACTCAAGCCCAACGCCTACCGCATCGTCCTGAAGGGCGTCGAGATCGGCACCGGCAACGCCTTTCCCGGTCAGTTCATGGCGATCAACCCGGGCCGCGTGTCCGGTCCGCTGGCCGGCCGCGAGACCACCGACCCGGCCTTCGGCCTGCCGGCGGTGTGGATCGACGCCAGCCAGCGCGAGCAGGCCCACGCCCTCGGCTACACCGTCGTCGACGCCAGCACCGTGGTCGCCACCCACCTCAACCACCTGATCCTCAGCCACGCGCCGGAACTCCTCGGGCGCACCGAAACCCAGGCGCTCCTCGACCACATCGCCAAGGACAATCCCAAGCTGGTCGAAGACCTGGTGCCCAAGCTGCTGCCGCTGGCCAGCGTGCAGCGGGTGCTGCAGAACCTCCTCGACGAAGGCGTCAACATCCGCGACATGCGGACCATCGTCGAAGTGCTGGCCGAGTTCGCGGCGCGCATCCAGGACCCGCTGGAGCTCACCACCCGCGTGCGCCAGGCGCTCGGCCGCGCCATCGTCCAGGGCCTCTTCCCGGGCAGCGGCGAAGTGCAGGTGATGGCCCTCGACCCGGGCCTCGAACGGGTGCTGATGCACGCCATGGCCGGCGGCGGGCCGGATGGCGGCGCCATCGAACCGGGCCTCGCCGACACCCTGCTGCGCGAGACCGCGGCCGCGGCCCAGCGCATGGAAGACATCGGCCTGCCGCCGGTGCTGCTGGTGCCGGCCCCGCTGCGCTGGCTGCTGTCGCGTTTCCTGCGCCGCAGCGTGCCGACCCTGAAGGTGGTGGCCAACTCGGAAGTGCCCGAAACGCGCCTGATCCGCGTGTCGGCGATGATCGCGGGGACGCCGTAAGCCCGCCCGGCTCCCACGCATTGTTGCGATTCGGGCAACAAATCAATCTTAATTGTTGCTGTTTTTGATGCGAATCCCGCGTCGTCAGCGACCGGTGGGCCGCGCGCCGACGCCGCTGCGGCGGCAGGAATAGCACCCTAAAACCTGTCTTTTCCCGGCCATCGAACGACCGCCGGCTGCGGATAATCGAGAGTACCGAAGTGCCCGCGCCGATTCCGCGAGCGCCTTCGTACCCGGAGACAGGAGCATGAACGTCAAGCGCTACTTTGCCAAAACCGCCCGCGAGGCCCTTCGCATGCTGAAGGACGACCTCGGGCCGGATGCCGTGGTGCTTTCCAACCGGGCGGCCAACGGTGGCGTCGAGATCCTCGCCCTGCCGGCCGGCGACGTGGCCAGCCTGCAGCGTGCCCGCAGCCAGGCCCAGGCTGCCGCCGCCGCCCGTGCGACGCCTGCCGCGGCGCCGGCCGGGCCGCCCGCGGCACCCGCGAATCCGCCCAAGGCCGCCGCCGACTTCTTCGACGACGATTTCCGGGTCAGCCTGTCGCGCGCCGCCGCGGCACGTCCGGCGCCGCCGGCGGCTCCGCCCGCCGCTCCGCGTCCGGCTCCGTCCCGCCGGCCCGAACTGCAGCCCTTCAATCCGCCGCGGGTCGACCTCAGCCGCGAAGTCTTCAATGCCGCGTCGACCCAGGTGCGCCGCCCGGCCGCCGAACCCGCCGCGCCGGCCCAGCCGGTCCGCTCGCCGCTGCGCAACGACGCGCCGCGGGCGGCCGAGGCGCCGGCCCGTCCGCGTCCGGCCGGCATCGAGGAAGAAGCGCGCATCCGCGCCCTCGAATCCGCCAACTCCCAGCTCGCCAACGAACTGGCGGTCATCCGCGGCATGATCGAACGCCAGCTCGCCGGCTTCGCGTGGGGCGAAATGAGCCGCAGCGCGCCCGGTCGCGCCCGCCTGCTCGGCGATCTGCTCGAAGCCGGCTTCTCGGCCGCGCTGGCCCGCGAGCTGGCCGAAACGGTGCCCGAGGACGAAGCCCCGGAAGACGCCCACCGCCTGCTCCATGCCGCGCTGGCGCAGCGTTTCCGGGCGATGGACTGCGACGCCGACATCATCGACCGCGGCGGCGTGTTCGCGCTGGTCGGCCCGACCGGCGTCGGCAAGACCACCACCACCGCCAAGCTCGCCGCCCGCTGCGTGGTGCGCCACGGTGCCGACAAGCTGGCGCTGATCACCACCGACAGCTACCGGATCGGCGCCCACGAGCAGTTGCGCATCTACGGCCGCATCCTCGGCGTGCCGGTGTATGTGGTGCGCGACGCCACCGACCTGCGCGAAACCCTGGCCAGCCTGCGCGACAAGCACATGGTGCTGATCGACACGATGGGCATGAGCCAGCGCGACAAGATGGTTGCCGAGCAGGCCGCGATGCTGACCGGTGCCGGCAAGGTGTCGCGCCTCCTGCTGCTCAACGCCACCAGCCGCGGCGATACCCTCGACGACGTCGTCGATGCCTACGGCGGCGACGACCTGGCCGGCGTGATCCTGACCAAGATGGACGAGGCCATGTCGCTGGCGCCGGTGCTCGACGTGGCGATCCGCCGCCAGCTGGACGTCTACTACATCGCCAACGGCCAGCGGGTGCCGGAAGACCTCCACCTGCCCGACCGCGACGCGCTGCTCGACCAGGCCCTGCGCGAGTTGCCGGCCAGTTCGCCCTTTCGGCTCGAACCGCTCGAAGCCGGCATGATGATGGCGGCCGCCGGCCAGACGGGCATCGCCAGCGCACGCGGAGGGCTCTGAGATGCTGCATGCTGCAGACCAGGCCGCCGGCCTGCGCCGCCTGTTCCGTCGCACGCCGTCGCCGGTCGTCGCGCTGTTCGCCTGCGGTCGCGCCCCGCGCGCGCTGGCCGTGCAGACGCTCAGCGCCCTCACCGACGGCGCACGCCGCGTGGTCGCCCTCGACGAGCACGCCCCCGAGCGCGGCTCGCTGCTGGCCGCCTTCGGCTATCCCGACAGCGGCGATCTGCTCGGTGCGCTGCAGGGGCAGGCCGACGTCACCGACGCCATGCGCGAAGTGGCCGACGGCCTGTGGGTGGTGCCGGCCGCCGCCGCCGTGCTCGCCGTGCCGCTGCTCGACGACGTCCGCCATGCCCGCCTCGAAGTGGCCATCGCCGAGCTGCAGCGGCGCGCCGATCTGCTGGCGATCCATGCCGCCGGCGACGTCCGCCAGCTGACGCCGTTCGCCCGCGCGGCGGCGCGCCGCCTGCTGGTCGTCGAAGCCAGCGGGGTCGGCGCCCGCAGCGCCTGCCAGTGGATCAAGGGCCTCGCCGCGGCGGGCGCCGGCTCGCTCGAGATCGCCGTCAGCGGCGCCCGCGACCGCGCCGACGCCACCGCGCTGTTCGCCAGCCTCGACGATTTCAGCGCCCGCCACGTCGGCCTGCCGCTGGCGTGGCGCGGCGAGGTCGGGCGCGATCCGCTGGCCGATGCGATGACGGCGCCGCTCGGCGCCCGCCATCCGGCCGAAAACGCCCAGGCCTTCATCCGCCGCCTGCGGGCGTGGTCCGCCCAGGCCGGGGTGAACGGTTAAAATACGAGGTTGATTGTTAAATTATGTGTCGCGGGCTGCATCAAAGCCTATCGTTGCCGATGAGTGTTGTGAGCGCCGAACGACCCTGAACCCCGACCAGAAAGCAGACGAAAGATGTACACCGCTTCCGGCACCCTCGATAAAGAGCAACTCGTCGTCCAGTACGCGCCACTGGTCAAGCGCATCGCCTATCACCTGATGGCCAAGCTGCCGGCGAGCGTGCAGGTCGAGGACATCATCCAGAACGGCATGCTGGGCCTGCTCGACGCCATCAACCGCTACGAGGAAGGGCTCGGTGCGCAGTTCGAAACCTACGCCGTGCAGCGCATCCGCGGCTCGATGCTCGACGGCCTGCGCGAGAACGACTGGCTGCCGCGCAGCCTGCGCCGCGACATGCGGCGCATCGAAGCGGCGGTGCATCAGCTCGAACAGCAGAACGGCCGCCATCCCACCGAGGCCGAGCTGGCCGACTCGCTCGGCGTGCCGCTGGCCGAATACCAGCACATGCTGCAGGAAGCGCGCGGCTACCAGCTGGTGTACTTCGAGGATTTCAGCGGCGAAGGCGAAGAGGATTATCTCGAACGCCACATCACCCTCGAAGGCAACGACCCGCTCACGCTGCTCCTCGACAGCAACATGCGCGACGTGCTGATCAAGGCCATCGACGACCTGCCCGAGCGCGAGAAGACCGTGATGGGCCTCTACTACGAACAGGACATGAACCTGCGGGAGATCGGCGAGGTGCTCGGCGTGTCCGAATCGCGCGTCTGCCAGCTGCACAGCCAGGCCATCGCGCGGCTGCGCTCGCGCATCTCCGGCGCGATCCAGACCCCGCCCAAGGCCAAGGGTGAAGGCAAGGGCCGCGGCCGCCGTCCGGCCGCCGGCTGAGACGGGAGCAGGGCGCCTTCATGGACAGCATCAGCCTCGCCGGCCTGACCCTCGCGATCGCCGCGATCATCGTCGGGCAGGTGCTCGAAGGCGGTCACGTCGCGTCGCTGGTCCAGCCCACCGCCTTCCTGATCGTCATCGGCGGCACCCTCGGTGCGGTGATGCTGCAAAGCTCGCTGAAGGTTTTCCGCACCGGCATGCAGATGGTCCGCTGGGTGTTCGTGCCGCCGCTGCTCGACCACGACACGCTGATCGCCGAAGTGGTCGGCTGGAGCAACGTGGCGCGCAAGGAAGGTCTGCTGTCGCTCGAAAGCCAGATCCCGGCGGTCGATGACCCGTTCATCCGCAAGGGCCTGCAGCTGCTGGTCGATGGCGTCGAGCCGGAACGCCTGCGGGAAGTCCTCGAAGTGGAGATCGACACCTGGGAAGGCCAGATGAAGCTCGGCGCCAAAATCTGGGAAGCGGCCGGCGGCTACGCGCCGACGATCGGTATCCTCGGCGCGGTGATGGGGCTGATCCACGTGATGGAGAACCTGTCCGATCCGTCCAAGCTGGGCTCGGGCATCGCCGTCGCCTTCGTCGCCACGATCTACGGCGTCGGCTCCGCCAACCTGATTTTCCTGCCGGTCTCGAAAAAGCTCCTCGGCGTGATCGGCACCCTCGTGTCGATGCGCGAGATGCTCGTCGACGGCCTCGTCGGCATCGCCAACGGCGACAACCCGCGCATCATCGAGAGCCGTCTGAAAGGCTACGCGGGGTAGACGATGGCGCGGCGCAGCAAAAAGCACGACGACGAACACGAGAACCACGAACGCTGGCTGGTTTCGTACGCCGACTTCATCACGCTGCTGTTCGCCTTCTTCGTGGTGATGTATTCGCTGTCGTCGCTCAACGAAGGCAAATACCGGATCATGTCCGATTCGGTCGTCAGCGCTTTTCGCAGCATCGGCCACCAGAGCAACACCCCGCGCGTCGTCGCCAGCCCGATCCCGTCGATCCGGCCGAGCCAGCCGCCGCCGGCCGAGGCCGACGAGGCGCGCAAGGCGAAGGCCGAGCGGGTCAAGAACATGGCCGAGGAAATTCGCAAGGTGCTGGCGCCGCTGGTCGCCGACGGCCGCGTGCAGGTGACCGAAGGCGCCTTCGGCATCACCGTCGAGATCAACGCCAGCGTGCTCTTCGCGCCCGGCGAGGCGCAACTCGGCGCCGACGCGGTGCGCGCGCTGCGCGCGGTCGGGCAGGTGGTGGCGGCGGCCGAATTTCCGATCACCGTCGAAGGCCATACCGATGTGCTGCCGATCGCCACCGCGGCGTTTCCGTCCAACTGGGAGCTGTCGGCGGTGCGCGCCTCGAGTGTCGTGCGGCTGTTCGTCGACAGCGGCGTGCGCCCGTCGCGCCTCACCGCGGCGGGCTATGGCGACCAGCGTCCGGTGGCCGACAACGCCACCGCCGACGGCCGCGCGCGCAACCGGCGGGTCACGATCCTGATCGAATCGCGTGTCGCCGAGCCGGCCGCCAGCCCGCCGGTGCGCGCCTCGGGCGTCACCGATTCGATCCTGCCGGCCGACGCCGCGCCGCCGTCACCGCCGCCGGAAGCGGCGCAGTGAATGCAGACTCCGTCGCCGGCACGTCGCCGGGCGGCGGTAACGAGAATTCAGGGATTCAGGCCGAGCCGAAATTGCGGCTGGCCGCAGTGGGGCGGGACTGGCCGTCGGGGCCGTAGATCTGCGGATGTTCGGCGGCGGCGAGAAGGGTGCTGAGGGCCTGCTGGTTGTTCTGCAGGCGTTCGGTGATCAACTGGCCGTTGACCCGGTTGCGCTCCTTGGCCTCGCCGGCCAGGGCGACCACCTCGTCCCACGCGGCCAGGGCCTCGGGCGCGTTGGCGAGGACGATGCGGATGTTTTCGTTGCTGACCTTCGCGCCGAGCCGCGAAAACATCACGATCCGTTCGTCGGACAGGCGCTGCAGCGCGCGGTAAAGCGCGGTCTTTTCGTCGGCGAGCGTGGCCAGGGCGTCGATCTGGCTGGCGACGAGCAGGGCTTCCTCGCGCTGCAGCAGGGCCACAAAACCCTGCATGCCGCGACGTTCGTCCTCGATCAGCCGGGCGAGGCGGGCGGGGAAGGCCGGATCGATCGCCACGACGGGCTCACGCTTTGCCGGTCTGGGCCGACAACATCTGGCGCACGCTGTCGATGAGGCCGTCGGCGACCTTTTCGGTGTCCACCTTGAAACGCCCTTCGCTCATCGCCTGCTTGATCTCATCGACCTTGGCGCTGTCGACGACCGGCGTGCTGGCGATGGTGTCTTCCATCTGCTGCAGGCGGGCCGACAGGGACGACAGTTCGACCCGTTCGCCGCCGCTGTCGGCGCTCTGGGTTTTCGGGGATTCCTTCGCGGAGCGTGCGCGTCCGTCGTTGGACGGCAGGCTTCCGGTTGCTTTGACAGAGTTATCGATCTTCACGACATGGCCCTTTCATCCACAAGTCGAAAATGTCTACGACGCGTGGAACTGAAACTTTAACCCATTCGGCTGCGCCGGCAAGGGCGCCGTGCCGGGGCCGGACGCATCAGGGCAGGGTGATTTCGACGACGCCGCCGCTGCGCGCCACGCCGCGCACCACCTGGCCGCCGGCGAGCCGCACCTGGGCCGGCTGGCCGTCGCCGGCGGTGGACAGCGCGACGCCGTCGTTGGCGACCTGGAAACCGGGGCCGCGCGACACCACCTTGACCGGCTGGCCCTGCACGACGGCGGGTGGCAGGCGCAGGTGGCTGGCGGCCAGCGGACGGCCGGCGGCGAGCGCCACGCGGGCCGCCTGGCCGACGGCCTGGGTCGGGTCGGTCAGCACGTCGGCGGCCTGGGCGGTCAGTTCGCCGGCTTCCCGCCGCACGTCGCCGGGGCCGACGAGCTGGCCGGCGGCCAGCGGCGCGGTGGTCACCAGGTACAGCCCCTTGACCCGCACTTCGGCCGGCACCCAGGCCGACCACGGCGTCGGCGCGAGGCAGCGCACGCCGACCGCCACGCGTCCCCAGGCGCGCGCGCCGGGCGGCAGGAAGGCTTCAAGCTGGACGCAGGGCGCCAGCTGGTTGTCGGCAGCGAAGTCGCCCACCTGCACGCTGACCTCGCCGGGCAGGCTGCGGGTCTGCAGCGACAGGAAGCGGCCGATCTCGGCGCGCACCGGCGCCGGGTCCTGGCGGGCGGCGGCCGGGCCGGCGACGAGAAACAGCGCGACGAGGAGGGCGAGGGCGGATTGCATGGGGCGGACGAGGGTGCGCATCGTCGCCATTGGAACATGCCGGGGCGGCGGCCGGCGGCACGAACAGAAGGGCTTTCGCGCGGCAATTCGGCAGCCTGCCGGCAAACTTTGCCGGGCGGCAGCGCGGGGCGGCGAATCGTACGGGGGGTGGCCGGGCGGGGCGGCGAATTGGGGCGCGAATTGGGTCGTGAATTGGGGCGCGAATCGCCACCTGTTCGGCCCATCGACGGCGCGGGACGGCGCTTAGGATGCCTGGCACGGAAGCTGCATAGCAATTGCGGAAGCCGGCCACGCAAACTTTACGGCCGGCAGGTCGACGAACTTGAGAGGTGATCGGAATGACGAACCGACTGGACAACGAAACGCGCTTTCACCAGGCCGCGCTGAACGCCCGCGCCTACCGCCAGCAGGTGATCGCCTCGAACATCGCCAACGCCGACACGCCCAACTTCAAGGCCCGCGACGTGGATTTCCGCGAGGCGCTGGCCGGCGCCCTCGGCGGCAAGAGCAGCGCGCTGGCGCTCAACACCACGTCGAAGCGCCACCTGCCCGGCGCAGCCGCCACGCCGCTCGAAGCCAGCCTGAAGTACCGTCAGGAGGAGCAGGGCGCGGTCGATGGCAACACCGTCAATATGGATACCGAGCGCGCCGCCTTCGCCGAGAACTCGGTGCAGTACCAGGCCAGCGTGACCTTCATCAACGGCCTGCTGCGCTCGATGCAGATGGCCGTCCAGGGTCAGTGAGGAGCGCATCGTGAGCATGCTCAACGTCTTCCAGGTTGCCGGCAGCGCGCTGCACGCGCAGTCGTTGCGCCTCAACACCACGGCGAGCAACCTCGCCAACGCCGACAGCGTGGTGTCGAGCGACGGTCAGCCCTACAAGGCCAAGCAGGTGGTGTTTGCCGCCACGCCGATGGGCAACCCGGCGGCGCAGGGCGTGCGCGTCACGCAGGTGGTCGACAGCGCCGCGCCGATGCGCCTGGTGTACGACCCGAAAAGCCCTGCCGCCAACGCCGACGGCTACGTGACGATGCCCAATGTGAATGTGGTCGAGGAGATGACCAACATGATCTCGGCCTCGCGCGCCTACCAGACCAACGCGGAAATGATGGGCACCGCCAAGATGCTGATGGAAAAGACCCTGGCGATCGGCCAGTAACAGATTATCCGGATCGAAAAAATCATGAGCACAGTTTCCTCCGCCACCTCCGCCGACATCATCGCTTCCCTGCAGAAGTCGGCGACCACCGCCACCTCGAAAACCGACGAGGCGCAGAGCCGCTTCCTCAAGCTGCTCACCGAGCAGCTCAAGAACCAGGATCCGCTGAACCCGGTGGACAACGCCCAGATGACCTCCCAGCTGGCGCAGATCGACACCGTCAATGGTCTCGAAAAGCTCAACACGACGCTGGCCACGCTGCTCGAGAGCAGCCAGTCCGGCGAAGTCCTGCAGGCCGCGGCGCTGGTCGGCAAGGGCGTCATGGTCGAAGGCAAGACCCTCAGCCTGAGCGGCGGCGCGGCTTACGGCGGTTTCGAACTGGCCAGCGCGGCCGACAAGGTGACGGTGACGATCAAGGATGCCAACGGCCTCGCCGTGCAGACGTTGGAGCTCGGCAGCTTCGATTCCGGCATCCACAACTTCGCCTGGGACGGCACCACCGCCAGCGGCGCGAAGGCGGTCAGCGGCGACTACACCATGAGCGTCGCGGCGACCCGCGGCGACACCGACGTGAAGCCGACGGCCCTCACGCTGTCCACCGTCAATAGCGTGCTGCGCACCGCCAGCGGCGGCGTGTCGCTCGACGTGGGCGGCAGTCTGGTGAGCCTCGCCGACATCAAGCAGATTCTCTAAGCGGAGACAGAAAATGGCATTCCAGCAAGGTTTGAGCGGTCTTTCCATCGCCTCCAAGGCCCTCGACGCCATCAGCAACAACGTGTCCAACTCCGGCACCGTCGGCTTCAAGCAATCGACGGCCCAGTTCTCCGACGTGTTTGCGGCCTCGCTGGCCGGCGGCGGCACCCAGGTTGGCATCGGCGCGGCGATCGACAAGGTTTCCCAGCAATTCACGCAGGGCAACATCTCGACCACCAGCAACGCGCTCGATCTGGCGATCAACGGCCAGGGCTTCTTCCGGATGAGCGACAACGGCTCCATCAGCTACAGCCGCAACGGCCAGTTCCAGACCGACAAGAACGGTTTCATCGTGAACGCCTCCGGCCTGCACCTGACCGGCAAACTGGCCGATTCCAACGGCGTGCTGACCGGCACCACCGGCGACATCAAGCTCAACTTCAGCGACGCCAAGCCGGCCGCCACCACCAGCGCCGGCTACAACGTCAACCTCGACTCGCGCTCGGCCACTCCGGCGGCGATGGCCAAGGCCGCCGTGTTCGGCACCGCCGCCCCGTCGCTGACCGTCGGCGCCTCGCCGGCCAACGTGCTGAACATCACCGTCGATGGCGCGACCAGCGCGGTCGCCGTCACCATTGCCGCCGCCACCTAT
>SSSX01000367.1 GCA_015657735.1 Zoogloeaceae bacterium | reverse complement strand
CGCCACCGGCACGCCGCTGGCCCAGCTGGCGACGGCCAGCAGCGCCGATGTGGACGCCTCGGTGAAGATCGCGCTGCAGGCCCAGACCGACTGGGCGGCGTGGACCTTCGATCGCCGCGCCGAAGTGCTGCGCCGGGTCGCTGCCCTGATCCGCGAGCGTGCGCCGGACTTCAACCACTGGAACATCCGCGAATGCGGCTCGATCCCGCCCAAGGCCGACTGGGAAATCCAGGCCGTCTATGAGCAGGCCCAGATGGCGGCGGCGATGCCGATGCAGGCCTGCGGCGAACTCTATCCCTCGGCGATCCCCGGGCGGATGAACTACTGCCAGCGTCTGCCGATCGGCGTGGTGGGGGTGATCGCGCCGTGGAACTTCCCGATTCTGCTGGCCATGCGCTCGGTGCTGCCGGCGCTGGCGATGGGCAACGCGGTGATCCTCAAGCCCGATCTGCAGAGCGCGGTCTGCGGCGGCATGCTGCTGGCCGAGGTCTTCGAAGCGGCGGGCCTGCCCGCCGGGGTGTTCCACGTGCTGCCCGGCGGACCGCCGACCGGGGCCGACCTGGTGGCCCATCCCGACGTGAAGATGATCTCCTTCACCGGCTCGACCCCGGTGGGGCGCAGTATCGGCGAGGTGTGCGGGCGCATGCTGAAAAAGGTGGCGCTCGAACTCGGCGGCAACAACCCGATCGTGGTGCTCGACGACGCCGACATCGACGCCGCCGCGTCCTGCGCAGCGTGGGGCGCATTCCTGCACCAGGGGCAGATCTGTATGCAGACCGGACGCCACCTGGTGCACCGCAAGGTGGCCGAGCGCTATATCGGCCTGCTGGCCGAGCGGGCGTCGCGGCTGGCGGTCGGCAATCCGGCCACCGAAGCGGTGCACCTCGGGCCGCTGATCAACCGCCGGCAGGCCGAGCGGGTCGAGGACATCGTCAGACGTTCGGTGGCGATGGGCGCGCGCATCGTCGCCGGCGGCCACCGCGACGGACAGTTCTTCCAGGCGACCGTGCTCGCCGATGTCACCCCCGACATGCCGGCCTTCAACGAGGAGATTTTCGGACCGGTGGCGCCGGTCACGGTGTTCGACACCGACGAGGAGGCCGTCGCCCTGGTGAACAGTTCCCCCTACGGTCTGGCCGCCGCCGTGCACGGCGCCTCGATGGCGCGGGCCGCGCGGGTCGCCTCGCAACTGCGGGCGGGCATGGTGCATATCAACGACCAGACGGTGAACAACGAATTCCATGTGCCCTTCGGCGGCATGGGCGCCTCGGGCAACGGCGGCCGCTTCGGCGGGCCGGCCAACTTCGAGGAGTTCACCCAGACCCAGTGGGTAAGCCTGACCAGCCAGGCCGTCATGTATCCGTTCTGACCCACCGGTTTCTACCGCCCGAACGACTTCCCCGTCGTTCGGTTCCCTTCGGGCCACCTTGCGGTGGCCCTTTTTTTGCCACGGGCGGGCGCGGGCAGCCGCGCATCAATCTCGGGATTTTGAAGTATTATTGATAAAAATCTTACACATCAGCCCCGCAACGGAGACAACGATGGCCCTGCCCGCCCCTGCATCCATGGAGCGCATCGTCGCCGCACGACGTGCCTATTTCGACTGCGGGAGCGAGGACGGCGATCTCATCGACCCCGCCATCTACCGTTCGTGGTCGCGCTGCCTGGCGGCCGCCCGGGGCGAGAGCGAAGCCGTCGAGTTCGAACAGGTCGGCCGCGCCCGGCTCAGCGAGCTGGTGCAGCGCAACCAGCTGCTGCTGGAGGCCGGCGCGGGGCCGCTCGCCGACCTCGAGAAAGCCATCGTCGGGGCCGGTTACGCGGTGCTGCTGACCGACAGCCGGGGTTACGCCATCGCGGTCGGCGGAGCGCTGGCCCAGCAGCACGACATCCGCCAGGCGTTTCGTCCCGGCGTCAATCTGTCCGAGGTCGCCATCGGCACTTCGGCCATGTCCTGCGCGCTCAACGAGCGGCGCCCGGTCCGCGTCTTCGGGCCGGAGCATTTCTTCAGCGCCAACAAGCTGTTCCACTGCGCCGCCGCGCCCATCACCGATCCACGCGGCGGGCTGATCGGCACGGTGGACATCACCCGCGGCTCGCCCGACGCGGATTTCGGGGCCTTGTCGCTGGTCACCCGCTGCGCCCACGCCATCGAATACGCGCTGTTCCGGCGGCTGGCGGCGCGGGCGATCGTCTGCCTTTCGTGGCAGCCGCGCCCCACCGAGCCCGCGGCCGAGCTGATCCTCGCCTTCGGCGACGACGGCGAAATCCTCGCCACCAACGAAGCCACCCGGCGTTTCATGGGCGGCGATCCGTGCCACGGCGGGCTCCGCTTCGAGGATGTCTTCGAGGGGCGCTTCGGGGCGACCCTGACCCTGCTGCACGGCGGCGGCGGGGTCATTCCGGTGCAACTGCGCTCCGGCATCCGCATGTTCGCCTCGCTGTGGGGGCAGGCGCGTCCGACGCCCGGCGCCGTTACCGCGCGTGGCGGGCGGGCAGCCCGGCCGGCAGCGGCGTGCGCCGACGCGCAGCCGCCGGCGGAGAGTCCCGCCTTCGGCGATGCCCGCATCGAAGCGGAACTGGCGCTCGGACTCAAGGCGGTGCACAGCGGGCTGCCGGTGCTGGTGCAGGGCGAGACGGGGACCGGAAAGGACGTGATGGCGCGCCAGATCCACGACCGCAGCGCCCGCCGCGGCGCCGCCTTCGTGGCCATCAATTGTGCGGCGATCCCCGAGAGCCTCATCGAAAGCGAGCTGTTCGGCTACGCCGAGGGCGCCTTCACCGGGGCGCGGCGTGGCGGGGCGATCGGCCGCATCGAGCAGGCCCACGGCGGCACCCTGTTTCTCGACGAGATCGGCGACATGCCGGTGCATCTGCAGGCGCGCCTGCTGCGCGTGCTGGAGAGCAAGGAGGTGTGCCGGCTGGGTGGCCATGCCAGCCAGCAGGTGGATTTCCAGCTGATCTGCGCGACCCACCAGGACGTCGCCAAGGCGGTGCACGAGGGCCGCTTCCGCCGCGATCTGTATTACCGCATCAACGGCTTCCAGCTGACGCTGCCGCCGCTGCGCCAGCGGGCGGACTTCAAGGCACTGGCGGCGTCGATCCTCGCCGACCTGTCGGACGGCGGGCGCAGCTTCACCGACGCGGCGCTGGCCGTGCTGGCCGCTCACCGCTGGCCGGGCAACGTCAGGGAGCTGCGCCACGCCCTCACCTACGCCCACGCGCTCGCGCCGCAAGGCGAAGCCCTCGCGCCCGCGCATTTTCCCCGCACCCTTCTCGCCGACATCGCGGCCGGCGAGGCGCCGGCCATTCCGGTCGACGCCGGCGGCGCGCTGGAATCGTTGGAGCGCGAGGCGATCCGCCAGGCCCTGCGTGCGGCCGGCGGCAACGTCCGCCTCGCCGCGCAGGCGCTGGGCATCAGCCGTGCCACGCTCTACCGGCGCATCAACGGCGGCGCGCTGGGAGAGCCGGCCGGAAAATGACGGCGCCGGCCCGGGCGAGCTCGGCGACGCGCGAACTGACGGGCGCCGCGCGGCCGGCTTGAGGCAGAATGAAGCCCCCCGGCCCCGCCCGCACCATGCCTCCCCTTCCCCGCAGCATCGCCCACCTCGACATGGACGCCTTCTTCGCGTCGGTCGAACTGCTGCGCTACCCGCAACTGCGCGGGCAGGCGGTGGTGGTCGGCGGACGGCGGGCGACCGCCGGCGAGACCTTCCCGCGCCTCGCCGACTACGTGGGCCGCGGCGTGATCACCACCGCCACCTACGAAGCCCGCGCCTTCGGCGTGCATTCCGGCATGGGGCTGATGAAGGCCGCGCAGCTGGCCCCCGACGCCATCCTGCTGTCGGCCGACTTCGAGGCCTACCGCCACTACTCGCGACTCTTCAAGGCGGCCGTGCGGCAGATCGCGCCGGAGGTCGAAGACCGCGGCATCGACGAAATCTACATCGACCTCGGCGCCCTCAACCCCGACGGCTCGGCCGACGCCGCCCGCCGCATCGCGCAGGAGCTCCAGCAGGCCGTGACGGAGGCCACCGGCCTGTCGTGCTCGGTCGGCGTGGCGCCCAACAAACTGCTCGCCAAGCTGTGCTCCGACCTCGACAAGCCGGCCGGCATCACCATCGTCACCGCCGCCGACCTGCCGACCCGCATCTGGCCGCTGCCGGCCCGGCGCATCAACGGCATCGGCCCCAAGGCCGCGGCGCGGCTGGAGCAGCTCGGCATCGTCAGCATCGGCGAGCTGGCCGCCGCCGACCCGGCGTGGCTGCAGGCGCACTTCGGCGAGCGCTACGGCATCTGGCTGCACCGCGCCGCCCTCGGCGACGACGAACGTCCGGTCGTCACCCGCAGCGAACCGAAAAGCCTGTCGCGCGAAACCACTTTCGAACGCGACCTCCACCCGCGCGCCGACAAGTCCGAACTGTCGGCCAGCTTCACGCGGCTGTGCGAACAGCTCGCCGCCGACCTGAGCCGCAAGGGCTACCTCGGCAAGACCATCGGCCTCAAGCTGCGCTTCGACAACTTCCGCACCGTCACCCGCGATCACACGCTGGCGCAGCCCGTCGGCGGCGCCGCGCAAATCCGCCGCGCCGCCGGCGAATGCCTGAAGCGCATCCCGCTCGAGCGGCGCATCCGCCTGCTCGGCGTGCGCGTCAGCAGCCTGTGCCGCCCCGACGACGACGCCGAACGCCCGCCCGACCCCGTCCAGGCCGAACTCTTCACCTGAACCCGCTGCGAATACAATGCAGCCAGCTTTGCAGAAGAACCGCCCCCAGGAGACCCGCATGTCGCACCCGACCGTTCCCGCCGCCGACCACGCCGAACCGTGGCGCCAGAACCTCCGTGGCGAACACGACACCCTGCTGCGCGGCCCGCGCCCGGCGTGGTGGTGGACCGGCCTCGCGCCGGTCGACTGCCCGGGCCGCCAGCCCGACGGCGTGCTCACCGCGCTGCCGGCGCCGAACCTCGCCAGCAGCACCCGCGCCGACGTCCTCGCCGCCTTCGACAACGGCTGGACGCTGACCGAAACCCTGTTCGCCGCGCTGCAGGGCGAGGAAGCCTTCTACCGCCCGCCCTACCACCACCTGCGTCACCCGATGATCTTCTACTACTGTCATCCGGCGGCGCTCTACATCAACAAGCTGCGCGTCGCCGGCCTCATCGACGCGCCGCTCAACCCCTACTTCGAACGGCTCTTCGAAACCGGCGTGGACGAAATGCGCTGGGACGACATGTCGAAGAACGAGATGCTGTGGCCCAGCTTTGCCGAGGCCCACACCTACCGCCAGCGGGTCTACGCCATCGTCCGCGAGCTGATCGACACCCATCCCGGCCTCGCCGACGGCCACCCGCCGATCGCCATGCACCACCCATTGTGGGCGCTGTTCCTCGGTTTCGAGCACGAACGCATCCATCTCGAAACCTCCTCGGTGCTGATCCGCGAACTGCCGCTCGAACTCGTCGCCCGCCCGCCCGAGTGGCCGGCGCTGCATCCTTCCGCCGGCAGCGAGGCCGATTTTCCGCCGCGCGCCGGCCGCGACTACCCGCCGGCCCGCTTCCTCGACATCGCCGCCACCCAGCGCACCCTCGGCAAACCCGCCGGCTGGCCGAGCTTCGGCTGGGACAACGAATACGGCGAACGCCGCGTCGCGGTGCAGGCCTTCCGCGTCGAGGACCAGCTCGTCAGCAACGGCGCCTTCCTCGAATTCATCCAGGCCGGCGGCTACCTCGACCCCCAGTGGTGGACCGCCGCCGGCTGGGACTGGCGCGGCTTTCGCAACAGCAAGTGGCCGTGCTTCTGGCGCCCCGACGGCCCGGCCGGGCTGCACCGCTACCGCCTGCGCACGCAGTTCGAGGCGATCCCGATGCCGTGGAACTGGCCGGCCGAGGTCAACGCCCACGAAGCGATGGCCTACTGCGCCTGGCGCAGCGACCGCGACGGCCAGCCCTGCCGCCTGCCCACCGAGGCCGAACACCACGCGCTGCGCGACCCCGCCTGGATGGACAGCGACCCGGCCTTCCGCGCCGACGGCGCCACCCTCGCCCGCGACAGCGGCTGGAACAGCCAGCTCGGCCATGGCTCGCCGTGGCCGGTGGATACCGGCCGCCCCGCCGCCAGCGGCGCACGCGACGTCTTCGGCAACCTCTGGCAGTGGATCGGCGACGACTTCAACCCGCTGCCCGGCAGCAAGGTCCACCCCTTCTACGACGACTTCTCGACCCCCTGCTACGACGGCCAGCACCAGATGATGCTCGGCGGCTCGTGGGTGTCGTGCGGCGACGAGGCCAGCGTGTGGGCGCGCTTCCACTTCCGGCCGCACTTCTTCCAGCACGCCGGCTTCCGCGTCGTGCAGGCCGCTCACGACGGCAACGTGGTCAAGCTCGGCGGCGAGGGTAGCTCCAGCCAGGTGTACGAAGACGCCCGCATGGTGGACGACTACATGCTGCTCCACCACGGCGAACCGCAGACCCAGATGCCGTGGGCCGGCGGCCCCCAGCGCGCGACATCCTTCCCGCAGCGCT
>SSSX01000366.1 GCA_015657735.1 Zoogloeaceae bacterium | reverse complement strand
GCCGTGCCTGAACGGCCTCTTCATCCCCAGCGACGGCCCCTTCATGAAGGCGCGCATCTGGTACAAGCAGTTCTACAACCCGCGCGCGATGAAGAACGAGTTCCTCGAGCAGTGCGAGGGCTACTACGTGCCGAAGGGCGCGGTGCCCTACACGCAGGAGGAAGCGCTCAGCGTCTGATCGACCGGCAGTTCCGCCAGACAAGCCCTTCGTATGCGGATACGGAGGGCTTTGTTGTTGGCGCTGTCCCCGTTATCTGTGGAAACGCGCTCAATCGGTGCTGCGCTGCAGGGGCGAGCTTGTTCGCCCGCCGGGGAAGAAGCAGGGACCGACCCTGATCTGGCCGGCGCTTGGGCGAATGAATTCGCCCCTACGACAGATGCCACCGCCAACGGTGACATAGCCTTGTTTTTGGCTAGGTCGGCGCTGCCGGCCGGGCTGCCGCAGCGGCTATGCGTTCGCCTGCAGCCCGTCGGTGAGCCGCGCTTCGGCGACGATCCAGTCGATCAGGGCCTGCGTCTCGTGCGACGGTGCCGGGTCGCGCTGGAGCAGGCAGAAAACCTTGTTCGACCGTGGGCCGGGGCGGGCTGTCGGCAGCGCCACCAGACGGCCGTCGTCGAGCATCGGGCGGATGAACTGGCTGCGGCCGAGCGCGATCCCCTGGCCGGCAATCGCGGCATGAATCATCTGGTCGAAAAGGTTGAAGCGCAGCACCCCTTTCGGTTTGACCCCCGACCATCCCTGCATCTCCAGCCAGGCGTCCCAGTGCCACCACGGCGACGGGTCGCCTTCGAATTCGAGCAGCACCGAGCGGGCGATGATCGCCGGGTCGTCGAGCCGGGCAATGCCGAGGCTCGGATGCGCCACCGGGAACACCGTCTCGCCGAAAAGCCGCCGGGCGCCGGCCGGCATGCCCGCCTCGGCGCAATAGCGGATGGCGATGTCGAGCCCCTGCTGACGCATGTCGACGATGTCGTTGTTGGCCGACAGGCGCACCTCGACCTGCGGGTGCTGCTGCTGAAAGCCCGGC
>SSSX01000365.1 GCA_015657735.1 Zoogloeaceae bacterium | reverse complement strand
TGCCGGAGGTCACCCGTTTTTACGCCGAATTGGGGCAAAACCTTAAGCTTTTCGAAAAATATAAAGCGATCCGCAGCGGCGCCGAGTTCGCCACCCTCAGCGCCGCCCGCCAGCGCATCATCGACAACGAACTGCGCGGCTTCCGCCTGTCGGGCGCCGAGCTGCCCGACGACCGGAAACCCCGCTTCCAGGCCATCCAGGAAGAAATGGCCGGCCTCGGCGCCAGGTTCTCCGAAAACCTCCTCGACGCCACCAACGCCTACGCCCACGTGGTGACCGACGAGGCCGAACTCGCCGGGCTGCCCGCCGACGACATCGCCGCCGCCCGCGAAGCCGCCGACAAGGCCGGCGTGGCCGGCTGGAAGTTCGGCCTCAAGATGCCGTCCTACCTGCCGGTGATGCAGTACGCCGACAACCGCGCCCTGCGCGCCACCCTCTACCGCGCCTACGCGACCCGCGCCGCCGAGGTCGACAACGGCTACAGCAAGCCCGAGTGGGACAACGGCCCGCTGATCAAGCAGATCCTCGCGCTGCGCGCCGAGGAGGCGCAGATGCTCGGCTACCGCCACTACGCCGATGTCTCGCTGGTGCCCAAGATGGCCGAATCGACCGAACAGGTGCTCGGCTTCCTGCGCGAACTGGCGGTCAAGGCCAAACCCTTCGCCGAACGCGATCTGGCCGAACTCCAGCGCTTCGCGAAGGACGAACTGGGCCTCGACCCGCTCGAACCGTGGGACGTCGCCTACGCCTCCGAGAAGCTGCGGGTCGCCCGCTACGCCTTCTCCGAGCAGGAAGTGAAGGAATACCTGCCCGAACCCAAGGTGCTCGACGGCCTCATCAAGGTCGTCGAAAAGCTCTACCAGGTGCACATCAAACCCGACACCGGCCCGGTGTGGCACCCGGACGTGCGCTTCTTCCGCATCGAACGCGACGGCGAGCTGATCGGCCAGTTCTACCTCGACCTCTACGCCCGCGACACCAAGAAGGGCGGCGCCTGGATGGATTCGGCGATCACCCGGCGACGCCTCGTCAGCGGCATCGAGACGCCGGTCGCCTACCTGGTCTGCAACTTCCCCGGCCCGGTCGGCGGCAAACCGGCCACCTTCAGCCACGACGACGTGATCACCCTCTTCCACGAGACCGGCCACGGCCTGCACCACCTGCTCACCCGCGTCGACGATCTGGCGGTGTCCGGCATCCACGGCGTCGAGTGGGACGCCGTCGAACTGCCCAGCCAGTTCATGGAAAACTTCTGCTGGGAATGGGACGTGGTCCGCGAGATGACCGCCCACGCCGACACCGGCGCCGCGCTGCCGAAGGAACTCTTCGACAAGATGCTGGCCGCCAAGAACTTCCAGAGCGGCATGCAGACCGTGCGCCAGCTCGAGTTCTCGCTGTTCGACCTGCTCCTGCACATGGATTTCGATCCGGCCAGCCAGCATGTCATGGACCTGCTCGCCGAAGTGCGCAAGGAAGTCGCGGTGCTGGAGCCGCCCGAATGGCACCGTTTCCCCAACAGCTTCAGCCACATCTTCGCCGGCGGCTACGCGGCCGGCTACTACAGCTACAAATGGGCCGAAGTGCTGTCGGCCGACGCCTTCGCCGCCTTCGAGGAAAGCGGCCGGCCGAAAGGCAGCGTGCTCGACGCCGAAACCGGCGAACGCTTCTGGAACGAGATTCTCGCCGTCGGCGGCAGCCGCCCGGCCCTCGACTCGTTCAAGGCCTTCCGCGGCCGCGAACCGCAGGTGGACGCGCTGCTGCGCCACAGCGGGATGGTGAGCGCATCGTGAGCCGGCGCCGCATCGCCGTGCTGCCGGCGCTGGCCCTGCTGGTCGCTGCGTGGCCGGCGGCGGCGCAAACCGCCTACCGCTGGGTCGACAAGGACGGCCACGTCCAGTACAGCGACCAGCCGCCGCCGCAGGAAATCCGCAAGTTCGAGGAACGCCGGGTCCAGCCCAACCGCGGCAACGTCCAGCAACCCTACGCCGTCCGCCGGGCCGCCGAGAACTTCCCGGTGACCCTCTACACCGGCCGCGAATGCGGCAAGCCCTGCGACGACGGACGCGCCCTGCTCGACCGGCGCGGCGTGCCCTTCAGCGAGACCAGACTCGAAACCGCCGACGACCTCGCCGCCTTCAAGACCCGCTTCGGCAAGGAGCCGGTCGCCCCCAGCCTCGGCGTTGGCCGCGAACTGGAATCCGGCTTCGCCGCCCCGGCCTGGAACGGGCTGCTCGACAACGCCGGCTATCCGGCCGCCAGGCGCTGAGCGGCGGCCGCACCACGATCCGGCTTGACGCAGGTCAGGGGGCGCCGCCGCGCCAGCGGCGATACTGATAGTCGCCGGTCCGGCCCGCTCCGGGTTCGCGGGCAACTCCCAACCCGCCGCGAGCGCCGGCCTTCCTGCGGAGGCTCATCATGGAGGCACAGCGTCGTTCCCTCGTGCTGGCAGCGGTCGGCGCGCTGCTGCTGGGTGCCTGCGGTGGCCACGGCAGCGGCGTCCCGCCGGGCACGCCGCCGGCCGCCATCGCCGTCGTTCCGTTCCCGGGCAGCTTTTCGGGCGGCTGCAGCGTCACGCTGCTGGCTTCTGACGGCAGCGTCATCGCCAGCGCGACCCTCGACCCCGACGGCAGCGCCACCCTCCCGACCGGCTTCCGCGCCGGGCCGCTGATCATCCAGCTGCGCGGCGCCGACGACTGCCGCTACTACGACAGCGCCAACGACCGCGACGCCAGCTTCGGCCCCGACGAGACGCTCGGCGCGGTGCTCGACGAAGTGCGCAGCCCGGTCGGCATCAACCTGCTCACCCACCTCGCCGCCAGCCGCCTGCTCGACGGCGACGGGCTCGCCGCCGGCATCGGCGCGGCCGACATCCAGCGCGAAAACGCCACCGTCGGGCTGATGTTCCAGAGCGGCGACATCCTGCAGGCGGCCAGCCCGATCCGCAGCCGCGACGACCGCATCGCCTTTGATTCCCCCGGCCGGCTCGCCGTCCGGCTGGCCGCGCTCGCCGAGGTCGCGCGGAATCTGGCCCGTCCGTTCGGCGGCTTTGTCGCCGATCTGGCCGCCGACTTCCGCGACGACGGCATCCTGAACACCGTCCCGATCGACACCGCCAGGCTGCGCACCGGGCTCGACGCCGCGGCCGCCCGGTTGTCGGATGCCGAATCGATGCCGCGCTTCGCCCTCCTCGCCCCCAACACCACCCTCAGCCCCGCCTCCGCCAGCGTCCAGCCCGCCGTGGCCCAGGTGCTCGCCGCCGGCCCCGCGCTGGCCCACGCGCAGCAACTGTTCGCCGCGCTGCGCGGCAGCGGCCTGTCGGTGGCCGGCAACGCGGGCACCACCGCCGAGGCCGCCAGCGTGCTCGAAACCGGCTTCCAGTCGGCCGTCGCCACCGACCGGCTGCTCGGCGACCTCCGCTTCGCCAGCGAAGTCGCGCGGGAGGTGAGCGCCATCAGCAACAGCTATCTCACGTCGGACACCAGCTTCTGCAACGTCGGCGGCGCCCTGGGCTTGTGCCGGATGCACTGGAGCTTCCACGGCCAGGGCTACACGGTCATCCTCAAGCGGCTCGGCGACACCCGGGTCAGCTGGACCGTGCCGCTGAGCTATTACAGCATCTTCTGGAACTACGACGCCGACGGCATGACCGGCGCCTTCACGCTGTCCGGCGACACCACGCTGCTCGGCGGCCACTACCTCCCGATGACCGGCAACGCCCGGCGGACGGCCGTCGACCTCGTCCTCGACCGCACGAGCGGCGCCGGCGGCACCCCGCAGCAGTGGCACGCGTACGGCACGCTCAACGCGGTCCTCGCCGACGACGTGACGAGCATGCTGAAGGCCGTCCTCGGCAGCGCCGTCCTCGATCCGAGCGCCCGGATCAACCGGCTCACGACCACCCAGAGCGGCCCCACGCACCGCTTCGAGGGCAGCGCCGAACTCACCGGCCTGACTCCGTCCCTCGACGGCGTCGATTCGAGCCCCGCGGGCGGGCACTTGAGCGGCCAATTCAGCGGCACCGGCACCAATCCGCCGCGACTCGCAGGCAGCCTCGGCGCCACCCAGGACTGGAGCGCCTACGACGCCACCAAACCGGTTTCCGCCACCAACTTTCCGGCCCTGCGGTGGACCTTCGACGGCACCCTGTGGCCACGGGCCGGGAGCGCCGGCATCGCCGTCAGCCTGTCGGCCGACAACACCAGCGGCCAGACCATCACCAGTGCGCACTTCGACATCACCGGCAGCAGCAGCCCGCTGGCCGGCACCGGCACGCGGACCAACGGCGCCTGGAACTGGACCTTCACCGGCGACGGTGTATCGGCCGGCTACGCCAGCGCCGGCGCCGCCGGCAGCGTCACCCGCGCCGACGGCCTGACGCTCGGCAGCATCGCCGCCGGCGTGGTCCGCTTCATCGACGGCAGCGTCGACACCTTCGACTGAGCCGGCCGGCACGA
>SSSX01000043.1 GCA_015657735.1 Zoogloeaceae bacterium | reverse complement strand
GATCGGTGTAGCGCAGGGTGTTCTCGACGAGATTGCGGAACAGCTGGCCGAGGCGGTAGGCGTCGGCCGAAATGACGAGACCCGGCGTGAGCGCGGTGTCCAGCGTGAGCCGGGCGGCGGCGAGGCGCTCGGCGCAGGCCGTCAACGTGTGTTCGAGTGACGCGGCGAGGTCGACCGGCGCCTTGCGATAGACCAGCGCGCCGACGTCGGCCAGCGCGAGTTCGTTGAGGTCGCTGACGAGCTGGGTGAGCGTTAGCACCTCGGCCTTGAGCGAGCGCACGGATTCCAGGTCGAGCCGGCGCACGCCGTCTTCGAGCGCTTCGAGTTCGCCGCGCAGCACCGCCAGCGGCGTGCGCAGTTCGTGGGAGACGTCGGCCATGAAGTCGCGGCGCATGCGCTCGGTGGCTTCCAGCGTGTGCGCCAGGCGGTTGAAGTCCTGCGCCAGCTGGCCGACCTCGTCGCCCGAGGCCGGCGTGACGCGCTGGGTGTAGTCGCCGGCGGCGAGCCGGTGGGTGGCGGCGGCCAGCTGTTTGACCGGGCCGACCAGCGTGCGGGCGATCCACAGCGAGATCGCCACCGCGAACAGCGCCGCCAGTCCGCCGACGAACCACGTGGCGTGCAGCTGTTCGTCGAAGAAGCGCTGCACCGCGGTGCCGCTGGCGCTCTGGAAGGGCGCCATCACCAGCCAGCCGACCGCTCGCCCGTCGACCACGATGGCCCGCCGGATGGCCTGTTCGTCCTCCGCGCTCCTGGCGTTGCCCATCACGAAACGCCCGTCCGCGTCCACCAGGCCGAGGCGGAAGACGGCCCCGGTCAGGTCGGATTCGGGCGGCGACGGCATGTCCGCGTGGCGGGCCAGAAAATCCTCGTCGGGTACGTGCGGCGCGCTCAGATGGAACCACACGCGCCGGTCGCCGCGCAGGAAATCCCAGCTGCCGTGTTCGGCAAAGGCGCGGGTGAAGCGCGGGGCGACTTCTTCGATGCGCTGCCGGGCGAGTTCGTCGATGTAGCCGATGAAGCCGCGCGAGAAGCTCCAGCGCCCGGCCAGACCCATCGCCGTGAGCACGACGAGGGCCACCAGCGACAAGGCGATGAAGGCTTTGGAGGTGATCCCGAGTTTCATGGTCGAGCGGCGGTGGAGGGTGTCGGTGCCCATTAGGCCGGCCCCCGGCGAGAAGATCAACGGGGCGGCGGCGATCTCCACATTGTCTCCACTTTCCCTGCACATTCGATTTTCACAATCGGGGCATCAGGATCGGCGCGCGCTCGCCGGTCGCCGAACGGAATCGTGCAGAAAGAAAGAACATGAAAATCCACAACCATCCAGTTTCCCGGTGCCTCGTCGTGGCGGCCTGGGTGTCGGCGGCGCTGCTCGCCGGCTGCGATTCGACCGCCGCGCCGGCTGGCGGGGGCATGCCGCCCGGCGGGATGCCCCCCGGTGGAATGCCAGGCGGCGGGATGCCGGTCGTCGAGGTCGGGGTGGTGACGCTCGAGCTCCAGCCGGTGGCCCTCGTCTCCGAGCTGCCGGGGCGCACCGTGTCGACGGTCGTTGCCGAGCTGCGGCCCCAGGTGGGCGGCATCGTCCGCGAGCGGCTGTTCGCCGAAGGGGCCGACGTGAAGGCCGGTCAGCTGCTCTACCGGATCGACGCCGCGCCCTACCAGGCCACCCTCGACAGCGCCAAAGCGGCGCTCGCCAAGGCCCGCGCCAACCTCGACACGCTGCGCCCGAAGGCGGCGCGCTATGGCGAGCTGGCCGAGATCAAGGCCGTTTCGCAGCAGGACAACGACGATGCGCTGGCGTCGCTGAAGCAGGCCGAGGCGGATGTGGCGTCGGCGCGCGCATCGCTCGACACGGCGACGATCAACCTCGCCTACACCCGGGTCACCGCGCCGGTATCGGGCCGCATCGGCCGCTCGGCGGTAACCGTCGGGGCGCTGGTGACGGCCGGGCAGAGCGTCGCGCTGGCGACGATCCAGCAGGTCGATCCGATCTACGTCGATCTGACCCAGGCGAGCGCCGACGCGCTGCGCCTCAAGCGTGCCTTCGAGGCCGGCCGCAGCCAGGCGGTGGTCAAACTGACCCTCGAGGACGGCAGCCGCTACGCCCACGAGGGGCGCCTGCAGTTTGCCGACATCACCGTGAACACCGGAACCGGGACCGTCGCGCTGCGCGCCGTGTTTCCGAATCCCAAGGGTGAGCTGCTGCCCGGCATGTACGTGCGGGCGGCGCTCGAAGAACGCGGCGCCGAGGCGGCGTTGCTGGTGCCCCAGCGCGGCGTGTCGCGCAACGCGAAAGGCGAGCCGACGGTGCTGGTGGTCGGCGAGGGCAACAAGGTGGCGCAGCGGGTCATCGCCGTCGGCCGTCCGGTGGGCGACAGCTGGCTGGTGACCGGCGGCCTCGCCGCCGGTGAGCGGGTGATCGTCGAAGGAAGCGGCAAGGTCGGCCCCGACGCGGTGGTCAAGCCGGTGCCGGTCGGCACCACGGTGGCGGCGCAGGCCAATCCGGCCGCCCGGCCGGGAGTGTGAGCATGGCGCGCTTCTTCATCGACCGTCCGATCTTCGCGTGGGTCATCGCCATCGTGGTGATGCTCGCCGGCGCGCTGTCCATCAGCCGCCTGTCGCTCGAGCAGTACCCCAACATCGCGCCGCCGAAGATCACCATCTCCGCCAACTACACCGGCGCCTCTGCCGAAACCATCGAAAACTCGGTGGTGCAGGTGATCGAGCAGCAGATGAAGGGGCTCGACCATCTGACCTCGATGTCGTCGTCGAGCTCGTCGGCAGGCAGCGCGCAGATCACCCTGACCTTCGAGGCCGGCACCAATCCGGACGTCGCCCAGGTTCAGGTCCAGAACAAGCTCAAGCAGGCCGAACCGCGCCTGCCGCAGCTGGTGCAGAGCCTCGGCGTGACAGTCACCAAGACCGGCACCGATTTCCTGCAGATCGTCTCGCTGGTGTCGGACAACCCGCGCGTCACCGCGGTGGACATCGGCGACTACATCGCGACCAGCCTGCTCGATCCGGTGAGCCGCATCGAAGGCGTGGGCGACGTGCAGACGCTGGGTGGCGGCTACGCGATGCGGATCTGGCTCGATCCGGCCCGGCTCCAGCAGTACGCGCTGATGCCGGCCGACGTGAAGTCGGCGGTGCAGGCGCAGAACGCCGAGGTCACGGCGGGCCAGATCGGCGGTCTGCCGGCGCGCGCCGGGCAGCAGATCAACGCCACCATCACCGCCCGCAGCAAGCTGCAGACGCCCGACGAGTTCGGCGCGATCGTCCTGAAGACCACCACCGACGGCGCCAGCGTGCGCCTCTCCGATGTGGCGCGCATCGAGCTGGGCGGCGAGAGCTACGACGTGAGCGTGCACTACAACGGCAAGCCGGCCGCGGCGATCGGCATCAAGCTGGCCGCCGGGGCCAACGCGCTGCAGACCGCCGACCGGGTCAAGGCGCGTCTCGGCGAGTTGTCGCGCTTCTTCCCGGCCGAGATGCGGCTCGAGGTCGTCGTGCCTTACGACACCACGCCCTTCGTGCGGATTTCGATCGAGGAGGTGGTGAAGACCCTGATCGAAGCCATCGTGCTGGTGGTGCTGATCATGTATCTGTTCCTGCAAAACCTGCGCGCCACGCTGATTCCGGCGATCGCCGTGCCGGTCGTGCTGCTGGGCACCTTCGGCGTGCTGGCGGCGTTCGGCTATTCCATCAACACCCTGACCATGTTCGGCATGGTGCTGGCCATCGGCCTGCTGGTGGACGATGCGATCGTGGTGGTCGAAAACGTCGAGCGGATCATGCACGACGAAGGTCTCCCGGCGCGCGAGGCGACGCGCAAGTCGATGGGCGAGATCACCGGCGCGCTGGTCGGCATCGCCCTGGTGCTGTCGGCGGTGTTCATCCCGATGGCCTTCTTCGGCGGTTCCACCGGCGTCATCTACCGGCAGTTCTCGATCACCATCGTGGCCGCCATGCTGCTGTCGGTGCTGGTGGCGCTGACCCTGACGCCGGCCCTGTGCGCCACCCTGCTGCGCCCCGGCGACGCGCATCGCGGCGCTTTCTTCACGTGGTTCAACCGCAGCTTCGACCGCGGCAGCGCGCGCTACCAGCGCGGGGTGGCCGGCCTCCTCCGGCGCGGTGGGCGCATGGCGGCGCTCTACGTGCTGCTCGTCGGGTTGCTGGCGGTTCTTTTCCTGCGTCTGCCGACGGCCTTCCTGCCGGAGGAGGACCAGGGCTTCGTGATGGCGATGATCCAGTTGCCGGCCGGCGCCACCAAGGAGCGCACCGGCGAGGTGCTGCGGACCTTCGAGGACTACATGCTGCGGCAACCGGAGGTGGCCAGCGTCGCCACCCTCAACGGCATGAGCGGCAGCGCGGCGACCCAGAACTCCGCGATGGCCTTCGTCAAGCTGAAGGACTGGAGCGAACGCACCGCGGCCGAAAGCGGTGCGGCGGCGTTCAGCCGGCGGGCGACCGGGGCGCTGTCGGCGGTCCGCGACGCGCGCATCTTCGTCATCCTGCCGCCGGCGATCCGCGGCCTGGGCAGCAACAGCGGCTTCGACCTCGAACTGCAGGATCTCGCCGGCCTGGGGCACGATAAGCTCGTCGCCGCGCGCGACCAGTTCCTCGCCCTCGCCGCCCAGGACCCGGCGCTGACCAAGGTCCGCAAGAACGGCCAGGACGACACGCCGCGCTTCCGCGTCGCCATCGACGACCAGAAGGCCGGCGCCTTCGGCCTGAGCCTCGCCGACATCAACGACACGCTGTCGACGGCCAGCGGCGGCACCTATGTGAACGACTTCATCAACAAGGGCCGCGTGAAGCGCGTGTACCTCCAGGGCGACGCCCCGGCGCGGGCCATGGGGGAGGACATTGCCCGCTGGCACGTGCGCAACGGCAACGGCGAGATGGTGCCTTTCGCGGCGTTTTCCAGCACCAGCTGGAGCATGGGGCCGCCGCTGCTGGAGCGCTACAACGGGATGGCGGCCTTCGAGATCGTCGGCGAACCGGCGGCCGGCGTGAGTTCGGGCGTGGCGATGCAGGCGGTCGAGGCGATCGTCGCCCGGCTGCCTTCCGGCATCGGCTACGAGTGGGCCGGGCAGTCCTACCAGGAGCGTCTGTCCGGCGCCCAGGCGCCGATGCTCTACGCGATCTCCGTTCTGGTGGTCTTCCTGTGCCTCGCGGCGCTCTACGAGAGCTGGTCGGTGCCGCTGTCGGTGATGCTGGTGGTGCCGCTCGGGG
>SSSX01000364.1 GCA_015657735.1 Zoogloeaceae bacterium | reverse complement strand
GCCGGCGGCACGCACCCGCACAAGAACGCCGGGGTGATGCTGTCGGGACTGGAGCCCGAGCGAAGGCGTCAGTCCAACCTGTTGACCGATCCAGAACGCAAGAGAAATCTGTTTGAAACATCGATGGGCCGACTGATCGCTGATCGGGCGAAACAGAAAGTTCAACGATGTCCAAAGCACACCTACTGAAGCCAGCGTGCCATGGATACCAGATGGCACACCAGCAGAACCTAAAAACAAAAAAGCCCTGAATAATCAGGGCTTTCATGCTTTTTCTTGGCGGAGAGTGAGGGATTCGAACCCTCGATGCAAGTTTTGGCTCGCATGCTCCCTTAGCAGGGGAGTGCCTTCGACCTCTCGGCCAACTCTCCGCAACAGCCCAGCATTATAGACAATGCCGTGCTGACAGTCAAATCAGGCAGCAGCCTGATCGAGGCCGAACGCGCGGTGCAGCACACGCACGGCCAGTTCGAGGTATTTCTCGTCGATGGCGACGGAAATCTTGATCTCGGACGTCGAGATCATCTGGATGTTGATGCCTTCTTCAGCCAGCGTGCGGAACATGCGCGAGGCGACGCCCGGGTGGGAACGCATGCCGACGCCGACGATGGAGACCTTGGCCATCGTACGGTCGCCTTCGATCGCGCGGGCGCCGATGTGGGCCTGCACCGCTTCGAGGATCTTGATCGCCTTGTCGTAGTCCGGGCGATTGACCGTGAACGAGAAGTCGGTGGTGCCGTCATGGCCGACATTCTGGATGATCATATCGACATCGACGTTGGCATCGGCAACCGGCCCGAGGATCTGATAAGCGATGCCCGGCTTGTCGGGCACGCCCAGCACGGTGATCTTGGCTTCGTCGCGATTGAAAGCAATGCCGGAGATGATCGGCTGTTCCATGTTCTTGTCTTCCTCAACGGTAATCAGGGTGCCCTCACCTTCCTCCTGGAAGCTGGAGAGAACACGAAGCTTGACTTTGTACTTGCCGGCGAACTCCACCGAGCGGATTTGCAGCACCTTGGAGCCGAGACTGGCCATTTCCAGCATTTCCTCGAAGGTGATGGTGTCCAGCTTGCGGGCCTCGGGCACGACGCGCGGATCGGTGGTGTAGACGCCGTCCACGTCGGTGTAGATCTGGCACTCGTCGGCCTTGATGGCAGCGGCCAGCGCGACACCGGTGGTGTCCGAGCCGCCACGGCCGAGGGTGGTGATGTTGCCGGCCTCGTCGACCCCCTGGAAACCGGCGACGACGACCACCGCGCCGGCATCGAGATCACGGCGGATGTTGTCGCCGTCGATATCGAGGATGCGCGCCTTGGTAAAGGAATCGTCGGTGAGGATGCGCACCTGGCCGCCGGTGTAGCTGCGGGCCTTGACGCCCATTTCCTCGAGGGCCATGCACAGCAGGCCGATCGTCACCTGCTCACCGGTGGAAATCACCACATCGAGTTCGCGGGGGCTGGGATTCGGGCTGACTTCCTTGGCCAGCGCGATCAGCCGGTTGGTCTCGCCGCTCATCGCGGACAGGACGATCACCATCTGATGCCCCTGCGCCTGGAACTTGGCAACCCGCCGGGCCACGTTCTTGATCCGTTCGGGATTGCCGACGGAAGTGCCGCCGTATTTCTGAACTATGAGCGCCATCTTGACTTCTAAAGAAGAGGATGTGGAAAGCGCGTGATCTTAGCGGATAACGCGGATTCTTGCAGCTGCGCGATTTTGCCGGACGGCTGTGCATCACGTCACAAAAAAGGCGTGTGGTAAACCCTAGCCCATACAAATACGGCGTTGTATGTGTTGCGAGTACTGATCTATACTTTCAGACATATAACGAAAGTTATAGATTACAGCTGCGTCACAGCTGTAAAAACGAACAGAGTCAAACCCTTGAGGATCGCAACATGAAAACCACCGAAAAAGTCGATGTACGTGAAATCCGCCGTAAGCTGGGCATGAACCAGTCGCAGTTCTGGTCCAAGATCGGCGTGACGCAAAGTGGCGGTTCGCGCTATGAGAGCGGCCGCAATATTCCGCGTCCGGTGCAGGCCCTGCTGCGCCTCGTGCACATCGAGCAGGTCGATATCACCAAGATCAAGAAAGACGACGTGGAAGTGGTCGAATACCTGAAGGCCACCAACCCGGAGCTCTTCAAGACGCTGAAGAAGGAAGCCCGCGCAAAGCGCAAGGAGCGCGTCGCCCACTGAACGGTCGACGGCGCGCAGATCAGGGGCTGACGCTCACGTCGAGCCCCTGACTCGCCCCCCTTTGCCGAATCTGGCGGGCGATATCCTCCAGTTCGTCCGGCGTGAGTTGCCGCAGATGAGCCGCCTCCGGCTGCATCGACGGCCGTGCGACGCCATACAGCAGCACCCCTTTCAAAGCCGCAATGCCGGCCATTTCCAGCATGTCGAGATAGGCATCGACCTGTTCGCGCGACGGCAGCGCTCCGTCCCAGCGGAACACACAGGTCTGCACCCAGGTCGGGCACAGCGACGCGCACAGCGCGAGCCGGCGGGCATGGGTTTGCGGATCGACGTCGATGCCATTGATGCGCGCGATGTCGGCCGCGGTGCCGGCGTCGAACTTGAACCACACCTCGCCTCCCGCCTGCGCCAGATGCCTGAGCGCCGTCTGCACGTAGGGCCGGTCGACCAGGCTGCCGTTGGTGATCAGGCGGATCGGCACGCCGGCCAGCCCGGCCGCGTCGCGCACCGCAATCACCCGCCCGACGATCTCGTCGAAATCCTTGCTGCCGGTCGGCTCGCCATTGCCCGAAAACGCAATGTCGCGGATCACCCGCACCTCCAGCGGCACGTGATCCTGCATGAAACTACCGTGGATGAGTTCGTCGAGAAAACCGCGCAGCTCGGCCTCGAGCTTCGCCCCGTCGATCTCCGGCGCCGCCCCGCGCACCAGGCCGGGCACCTGGCAGTAGGCGCAATGCCAGTTGCAGGCATTGTTCGGGTTGAGGTTGATTCCCACCGACACGCCGCCGGCCCGTCTCGACACCACCGGATAGACGTAAGTCATCGCGCTGAAATTGCGGTTGTGGTCGGTGACCGTGAGCATCTGCCGGGACGGGATCATGGGACTATCGAGGTCCAAAAACGAGGCGCGTATAATACGGCACCTTTTTCCCCAACCGGCGCCCCCGCGCCGGCCCGCCCATGCGCATCACCCGCCGCCTGGAATTCGACGCAGGCCACCGCATCCCCGACCACGCCAGCCAGTGCCGCCATCTGCACGGCCACCGCTACGCGCTGGAAATCACCCTCTCCGGCGAAATCATCCGGGCCGACGGTCAGCCGGCCAACGGCATGGTCGTCGATTTCGGCGAAGTGAAGGCGATCGCCAAACGGCACGTCGTCGACATCTGGGACCACGCCTTTCTCGCCTACCGCGGCGACACCGCGATCGTCGGCTTCCTGCAGAGCCTCCCCGGCCACAAGACGGTCATCCTCGACGTCGTCCCCACCGCCGAAAACCTCGCCGTCGAAGCCTTCCGCATTCTCGACCCGCTGTACACCGGCGTCTTCCACAACCAGGTCCGTCTTGAGCAGGTGCGCCTCTACGAAACCCCCAACTGCTGGGCCGACGCGCTGCGCACCGACCTCGCCTGACCCCCGCTCCGCGCCCCGGCCGCCGGCGTGGTAACCCGCTACCACCCGCCGCCGGCACCATGCCGCCACACTCGCCGGGCGACATCCGATCGACTCCCCACCGAATGGAGACAGGCATGGCCCGAAAAATCCTGATGATCTGCGGCGACTTCTGCGAAGACTACGAAACCATGGTGCCCTTCCAGGCCCTGCAGGCAGTCGGCCACACCGTGCACGCCGTCTGCCCGGACAAAAAGGCCGGCGACAGCATCGCCACCGCCATCCACGACTTCGAAGGCAATCAGACCTACACCGAGAAGCGCGGTCACAACTTCACCCTCAACGCCAGCTTCGCCGACATCCGGGTCGAGGGCTACGACGCGCTGGTGATCCCCGGCGGCCGCGGCCCCGAATACCTGCGCATGTATCCGGCGGTGATCGCCGCCGTGCGCCACTTCTTCAGCGCCGGCAAGCCGGTCGCCGCCATCTGCCACGGCGCCCAGCTGCTCGCCGGCGCCCGCGTCCTCGAAGGCCGCACCTGCTCCGCCTACCCGGCCTGCCGGGCCGAAGTCGAACTGGCCGGCGGCACCTACGCCGACATCCCGGTCGACCAGGCGGTCACCGAAGGCAACCTCGTCTCGGCCCCGGCCTGGCCGGCCCACCCGGCGTGGATCGCCCAGTTCCTCGCCCTGCTCGGCACCCGCATCGAGGCCTGACCCGCCGCCCGTCCCCGGTCGGCACCGCGCCCCCGCAGCACCTACAATGGGCAGGCGGGGGCGTCCCCGCTTGCGGAGCCCCGCCGATGTGCCAGATCTTCATCAACGCCGACCCCGCGCTTTACGCCACCCGCAGCCGTTCGATCCGCCTGCGCGGCGTTGCCACCAGCCTGCGCCTGGAAAACCTGTTCTGGCAGGTGCTCGGCGAAATCGGCGAGCGGGACGGCCTCAGCGTGCCGCAACTGCTCGGCCGGCTCCACGACGAACTCGAAAACAGCGGCCGGCTCGACGAAAGCACGAACTTCACCTCCTTCCTGCGGGTCTCCTGTTTGCGCTACCTGCAGCTCCAGCTCGCCGGCCGCATTCCCGCCGACCCCGGCATCCCGATCCGCAGCCTCGACCCGGCGTGGGTTCTGGCCGCCGAGCGCCGCCCCTCAGCCTGAAGGATAAAAATGATCGACCTTTACTACTGGACCACCCCCAACGGCCACAAGATCACCCTCTTCCTCGAAGAAACCGGTCTGCCCTACACCGTTCACCCGATCAACATCGGCAAGGGCGAGCAGTTCCAGTCCGACTTCCTGCGCATCGCGCCGAACAACCGCATCCCGGCCATCGTCGATACGGCCCCGGCCGACGGCGGCGAACCCGTTTCGGTGTTCGAATCCGGCGCGATCCTGCTCTACCTCGCCGAGAAGACCGGCCGCTTCCTGTCCGCCGACCCGCGGGTGCGCATCGACACGCTGCAGTGGCTGTTCTGGCAGATGGCCGGCCTCGGCCCGATGGCCGGGCAGAACCACCACTTCGTGCAGTACGCCCCCGAGCAACTGCCGTACGCCATCGACCGCTACGTCAAGGAAACCTCCCGCCTCTACGCCGTTCTCGACCGCCGGCTCGCCGACCGGGCCTTCATCGCCGGCGCCGACTACTCCATCGCCGACATGGCCTGTTACCCGTGGATCGTGCCCCACGAGCGGCAACGCCAGAATCTCGACGACTTCCCGCACCTCAAACGCTGGTTCGACGCGATCCGCCAGCGTCCGGCCACCGTCCGCGCCTACGCGCTTGCCGGGCGCATCAATCCGGCCCAGGCGCCGATGAGCGACGACGCCAAAAAGCTGCTGTTCGGCCAGGACGCCGGCACCGTCGCCGGACGATAGACGCACGCATGGGACGGCAGGGCGCGCTTCCGGTAAAATTACACTTTTGCTGAAGCAGCCTTCCGAAGCCACCGCTTCCCGGGCCACAGACCGCTTCGCCCCCTCACCCGGCCCGCGCCCCTGCCTCCCATGACCGCACCCATCGAACGCTTCGACCAGCTCGACCTCCAGGCGCCGATCCTCGCCGCCCTCGCCGAGATCGGCTACGAAACCCCCTCGCCGATCCAGGCGGCCTGCATCCCGCAACTGCTCGCCGGCCACGACATCCTCGGCGAAGCCCAGACCGGCACCGGCAAGACCGCCGCCTTCGCACTGCCCGCCCTCGACGGGATCGACCTCGCCCAGCGCAACCCGCAGGTGCTGGTGCTCACGCCGACGCGCGAGCTCGCCATCCAGGTCGCCGAAGCCTTCCAGCGCTACGCCAGCAAGATGTCCGGCTTCCACGTGCTGCCGATCTACGGCGGCCAGAGCATGGTCGTCCAGCTGCGCCAGCTGCAGCGCGGCGCCCACGTGGTGGTCGGCACGCCCGGCCGGGTCATGGACCACCTCGAACGCAAGAGCCTCAACCTCGACGGCCTCACCACGCTGGTCCTCGACGAAGCCGACGAAATGCTGCGCATGGGCTTCATCGACGACGTCGAGTGGATCCTCGAGCACACGCCGACCACCCGTCAGACCGCCCTCTTCTCGGCGACGATGCCCGACGCCATCCGCCGCGTCGCCCACCGCTACCTGCGCGAACCGAAGGAAATCAAGATCAAGGCCGCCACGGCCACCGTCTCGACGATCCGCCAGCGCTTCCTGCAGATCGCCGGCGCCCACAAGCTCGACGCGCTGACCCGCATCCTCGAGGTCGAGGACGACTTCGACGCCGCCATCGTCTTCGTGCGCACCAAGACCGCCACCGTCGAACTCGCCGAAAAGCTCGAAGCCCGCGGCTACGCGGCCGCCTGCCTCAACGGCGACATGACCCAGCAACTGCGCGAACGGGTCATCGAACAGCTCAAGAACGAAACCCTCGACATCGTCGTCGCCACCGACGTGGCCGCCCGCGGCATCGACGTCCCCCGCGTCAGCCACGTCATCAACTACGACATCCCCTACGACACCGAGGCCTACGTCCACCGCATCGGCCGCACCGGCCGCGCCGGCCGCTCCGGCAACGCCATCCTCTTCGTCGCCCCGCGCGAAAACCACCTGCTGCGCCAGATCGAGCGCGCCACCAGGCAGCCCATCGAAGCGCTCAAGCTACCCAGCCGCGAAGCCGTCGCCGACAAGCGCGTCGCCGCCTTCCGCCAGCAGGTCGCCGAAGTCCTCGAATCCGAAGAGCTGGACTTCTTCCTCGACGTCATCGCCGGCATCGAGGACAAACACGACGCCGACGTCCACCAGATTGCCGCCGCCCTCGCCTTCCTCGCCCAGAAGGATCGCCCGCTGCAGATGCCCGACACCGGCAAGCCGGACATCGCCCAGATCGCCGCCGGCAAACCCGAACGCCCGACCGAACGCCCGGCCCCGCGCGACAACCGCGGCCAGATCCTCGAACGTCGCCGCGACTACGCCGAAGGCCGCCTCGCCCGCTACCGCATCGACGTCGGCCGCGAGCACATGGCCAGCCCGAAGGACATCGTCGGCGCCATCGCCAACGAAGCCGGCATCGAAAGCCGCTTCATCGGCCAGATCAACCTGTTCGAAGACTACAGCACCGTCGAACTGCCGGCCGACCTGCCCGCCGACGTCATCCAGATCCTGCGTCGCGCCCGCGTCCGCCAGCAGCCCCTCAACCTGCGCCTGGCCAGTCCCGAGGAAGCCGGCCGCGAACGCGGTCGCCCCGCCCCCGGCGGCCGTGGCCCGGCCCCCAAGAAACCCTTCCGCAAGGAAGGCGGCTTCGAGCGCCCGGCCGGCGGCTTCAAGCCTCCGCGCAAACCCAAGCCCTGATCCGGCCGGCGCCATGAAAAACCCGCTGCAGCGCAACACGGCAGCGGGTCGCAGGCGCCGGACCGCGTTGCGCGCGGCTTACAGCGGCTTACACTTTCCTTCGTTGACGGGCGCGCTCTGTTAGAATTTCGCCTCAAGTCATCTTCTTGTAACAACACAACCCATGTTCGGACGCCTGCTGCCCCAAGAGGGCCGTTTTTTTGAATTGTTCAACAGCCACGCCGAGCAGATCGTCCTCGGCGCCCAGGAACTGGTCGCCCTGATGGACGACGTCTCCGGCGCCGAAGACCGCATCGCCGCAATCGAAAAGATCGAACAGGTCGCCGACAAGATCACCCACGAAACCGTCGCCCAAGCCCACAAGAGCTTCATCACCCCGCTCGACCGCGACGAGATCCACAGCCTCATCAACGCCATGGACGACATCCTCGACACCGTCCAGGACGTCGCCGAGTGCACCACCCTCTACCACATCCAGCGCATCACCCCCGAAGCCCAGCAGCTCGCCAATGTCAGCCTGTCGTGCTGCAGCCGCGTCAAGATCGTCGTCGGCCTGATCTCCAACATGGACAACGCCAGCGCGATCCTGCAGACCTGCCAGGAAATCGACCGCCTCGAAACCGACGCCGACCGCATCATGCGCGGCGCCATGTCCAAGCTTTTCCGCGACGAGCGCGACGCGCTGCAGGTCATGAAACTGAAGGCCATCTACGAACAGCTTGAAGCGATCACCGATCGCTGCGAGGACGTCGCCAAAATCGTCGAAGGCATCGTGCTGGAAAACGCCTGAGCATCACCATGGAAACCCTACAGATCGGTTTCTGGGTCATCGCCGGGCTGGTTGTCGTCGCCCTCGTCTTTGACTTCATGAACGGCTTTCACGACGCGGCCAACGCCATCGCCACCGTCGTCTCCACCGGCGTGCTCAAGCCCCACCAGGCCGTGGCCTGGGCCGCCTTCTTCAACTTCGTCGCCCTCTTCGTGTTCCAGCTGAAAGTCGCCAGCACGGTCGGCAAGGGCATCATCGACCCGAGCGTGGTCGACCACTACCTCGTCTTCGGCGCGCTCCTCGGCGCGATCGCCTGGAACATCGTCACCTGGTACTACGGCATCCCGTCCAGTTCGTCCCACGCGCTGATCGGCGGCATCGTCGGAGCGGCGATCGCCAAGGCCGGCACCGACCCGCTGATCGGCGCCGGCATCATGAAGACGGTCGCCTTCATCATCATCTCGCCGCTGTTCGGCTACGTGCTCGGCTCGCTGATCCTGGTGATCGTCGCCTGGATCTGCCGCAACAAGACCCAGCGCCGCGTCGACAAATGGTTCCGCCGCCTGCAACTCGTCTCCGCCGCGCTCTACAGCCTGGGCCACGGCGGCAACGACGCGCAGAAAACCGTCGGCATCATCTGGATGCTGCTGATCGCCGCCGGCGTCACCGCCAAGGGCGATCCGGTGCCGAGCTGGGTCGTCGTGCTGTGCTACATGGCGATCGGCCTCGGCACGCTGTTCGGCGGCTGGCGGATCGTCAAGACGATGGGCCAGCGCATCACCAAGCTCAAGCCGGTCGGCGGCTTCTGTGCCGAAACCGGTGGCGCGATCACCCTGGTCCTCGCCACCAGCCTCGGCGTTCCGGTGTCCACCACCCACACCATCACCGGCGCCATCGTCGGCGTCGGCTCGGTGCGGCGCACCGCTGCGGTGCGCTGGGGCATCGCCGGCAGCATCGTCTGGGCCTGGGTGCTGACCATCCCGTGCTCGGCGCTGATCGCCGCCGCCGGCTACTGGCTCGGTCGCGGGCTGCTCTGAACTTGACGCGCGGGGTCGGAAGCCCGATCCTCGCGCGCATCCGGTTCAACCCATTCCATACCCGATGTCCAGCCCGACCCCCAAACAGCAGAAAACCTTCGCCGCCATCCGCATCACCGGCGGATTCGCCGCCGCCATCGTTCTCGGCTACTCCTTCGTCGCCAACGTGCTCGCCGGCCAGCCGGTCGAAGGGCCGGTCCTGCTGACCGGCGTCATGGCCTTCGTCGGCCTCGGCTACGCGGCCTACTACACGCGCAGCCTCAGCCGCATCGCCGCCGCCGACAAGGACGCCGCCAAACCTTGAAGCGCGCCATCGCGCTCGCCGCCGCGGCTGGCGCCGTGCTGACCGGCTGCGCGTCCACCGGCCCGGTCGAATCGCGCCCATCGCCCCGACTGCCGCCGGCGCCCGGCAGCCCGCCGGCGCAGACCGCGCCCGTCGCCCCACCCGACGCCGCGAAGCCCGCTCCGCTGCCGCCGCCGGCGCTTCCGGCGCCCCCGCCGCCTGCAGCCAGACCCTCCGTCGCCGCCTACCCCGGCGAGCGCGAAGGACGCATCCTCGTCGCCGGCTTCCTGCCGCCCGGCGTGAAGGACCGGGACGGCTGGGCCGGCGACATCTTCGCCGCCCTGTCCGCGCTGCGCATCGCCCCCACGGCGGACAACATCTGCGCCGTCGTCGCGGTCATCGAACAGGAATCCACCTTCCAGGCCGACCCGGTCGTCCCCGGCCTGTCTCAGATTGTCTGGAAAGAACTCGACGCCCGGCGCGAGCGCCTCCACCTGCCGCGCCTGCTGCTCGACGCCGCGCTGCTCAAGACCAGCCCCGACGGTCGCAGCTACAAGGCGCGCATCGACGCGCTGCGCACCGAGAAGCAGATGAACGACGTGTTCGAGGACATGATCTCCGAACTGCCCAACGGCAAGGCGCTGTTCAGCGGCTACAACCCGGTGCGCACCGGCGGTCCGATGCAGGTCAGCGTCGCCTTCGCCGAGGAGCAGGTGAAGGACAAGGCCTACCCCTACCCGCGTCGCGGCAGCGTGCGCAGCGAAGTGTTCACCCGCCGCGGCGGGGTTTACTTCGGCACCGCGATCCTGCTCGACTACCCGGCCCCCTACAGCCGCATCCTCTACCGCTTCGCCGACTTCAACGCCGGCCGCTACAGCAGCCGCAACGCCGCCTTCCAGGCCGCCGTCGCGCGCCTCAGCGGCCAGGCGCTGGCCCTCGACGGCGACCTGCTGCGCTACGTCGACGGCGCCCCGGCGGCCGAACCCAGCGCCACCCTCGGTGCGCTGCACGGCATCGCCGCACGCCTCGGCCTGTCGCGCGCCGAACTGCTCCGCGACCTGCGCCTCGAAAAGACCGCCCAGTTCGGGCAGACGCCGCTCTACGCCCGGGTCTTCAGCCTCGCCGACAGCGCCGCCGGCAGCCCCGTGTCCCGCGAGGCACTGCCGCAGATCGACCTCAAGAGCCCCAAGATCCAGCGCAAACTCACCACCGGCTGGTTCGCCGAACGGGTCGACGCGCGCCATCGCACCTGCCTCGGCCGCGACCGTTCGACGCTGCCCTGAAGCCGTCGGCGCATCTTGACGCAGGCCAGATCGGCGCGGGCCCGGCCGCACTACAATCGAGTACAAATCGCGGTCGCCGACCGTGGTTTAATGCTGCGCTATAACGATGACCATGGGAGATAAACCGATGTCCGTCCACGCCCAATACGCCGCCAAGCGCGTAACTCCGGCCGAAGCGATCCGCAACGTTCACAACGGCGACACCATCGTCGTGCCAACCGCGGTCGCCGAACCGCCGGCGCTGCTCAATGCCCTCTCCGAGCACCGCCGCGATTTCCGCGACGTGAAAGTTTCGCAGATCCTCGCCGTACGCAAGTTTGGCTACCTCGATTCGTCCACCGCCGAGCACGTGCGCCACGTCGCCTACTTCTTCAGCGGCGCCACCCGCCCCGGTTTCAAGGAAGGCGTCGGCGACTTCTATCCGAGCTACTTCTCGGAAATGCCCCAGCTGATCGAGCGTGGTCTGATGCCCGCCGAAGTGGTGTTCACCCAGGTTTCGCCGATGGACGAACACGGCTACTTCTCCCTCGGTCTGGCCCCCGACTACACGATGGCGGCGATCCGCAAGGCCCGCGCCGTCATCGTCGAAGTCAACCCCAACGTGCCCTTCGCCTTCGGCAACTGCCACATCCACATCTCCGAAGTCACCGCGCTGGTCGAGAACGACGAGCCGGTGCTCGAAGTCGGCCTGCCGACCATCGGACCGGTGCAGGAAGCCATCGGCAAGTACGTCGCCGACATGATCGACGACGGCTCGACGCTGCAGATCGGCTACGGCGGCATTCCGGATGCGGTGGTGATGCAGCTCACCCACAAGCACGATCTGGGCATCCACACCGAAATGGTCGGCGACGGCATCCTGACCCTGCTCGAAGCCGGTGCCGTCACCAATCGCCGCAAGAACTTCATGCCCGGCAAGATGGTCGCCACCTTCGCCCTCGGCTCGAAGAAGCTCTACAAGTTCCTGCACCGCAACCCGATGGTCGAGATGCATCCGGTGGACTTCACCAACGATCCCTACATCGCCGGCCAGAACGACAACCTGATGTGCATCAACGCCACGCTGGAGATCGACTTCCTCGGCCAGTGCGGTTCCGAGAGCCTCGGTCCGGTGCCCTACTCCGGCACCGGCGGCCAGTCCGACTTCGTGCGCGCAGCCAATCGCTCGAAGGGCGGCAAGGCCTTCATCGTGCTGCCGTCCACCGCCAAGGATGGCACCATCTCGCGCATCGTGCCGACCCTGACGCCGGGCACCCACGTGTCGACCAGCAAGAACGACATCAACTACGTGGTCACCGAGTACGGCGTCGCCCAGTTGCGCGGCAAGTCCGCCAAGCAGCGCACCCAGGCGCTGATCGGCATCGCCCACCCGGACTTCCGCGGCGATCTGACCGCCGCCGCAAAGAAGATGAATCTGCTGTGACAAACGGCGGAGCGTAACGGAGCACGGCCGCGGCGCCCTCGCCAGACGGGGGCGCCGGCGGCTTCACCCCGCCCGTCGCCCCGGCACATCACGGAATCTCCGACTCCAGTTCGTACTTCGCGCCCTCGTCGAGCCCCAGCACCTCCACCAGATAGGGCATCACTTTCTTGAGCGCCGCCGGCAGCGTCCAGGGCGGATTGACGATGAAAAGGCCACTGCCGTGCATGCCGAAACCGTCCTCCGACGGCGTCCTGACATCCAGACTCACATGCAGCCAGCTGGTGATCGGGAGACGCTTCAGCTTTTCCGGCAACTCCCGCGACGCCATGCTGTGCAGCTTCGGGTACCACACGACGTAGGTACCGGTCGGGAAGCGGCGCAGGCTTTCCTTCATCATCGCGACGACCGTGCGGTAGTCGGTCTTCACCTCATAGGGCGGATCGATCAGCACCAGCGCACGACGGGTTGGCGGCGGCAGGAAGGCATTGATGCCCTCGAAACCGTCCTGCTCGAAGATCAGCGCCTTGCCACCGGCGTTCTCGAAGGTCTTGTCGAGGAGGCGCTTGTCCGCCGGGTGGAGTTCGAACAGCCGCATCCGGTCATCGGCGCGCAGCAGCGGCGCCGCGCAGCACGGCGAACCGGGGTACAGCCGGAGCTTGCCGGCAGGGTTGAGATCGCGCACCAGCTTGAGATAGCCCTTCAGCTCCTTCGGCACGTCCTTGCGCCCGAGCAGGCGGCCGACGCCCTCCTCGTATTCCGCATTCTTGCGCGCGAAGGCTTCGTCCAGCGCATAGCAGCCGGCTCCCGCGTGGGTGTCGATGTACCAGTAGGGTTTGTCCTTCTGGTTGAAGTATTCGAGCAGCTGGACGAGGACGAAGTGTTTGAGCACATCGGCGTGGTTGCCGGCGTGGAAGGCGTGGCGGTAACTCAGCATGGCAGTGGACCCGGCAGGCGGGATCGAGGATCAGGGGCGGGATGCTATCACCTCGCAGCCGTCACTGCGCCGCGTCGTACTTGCGCCGCGAACCGCGAAAGCGCTCGACCGGATATTTGGCTTCGTTCTTGGCGAGCTTGGCGCGCGTTGCCGCGTCGAGATCGATGCCTGCCCGGTCGGCGATCAGCAGCAGATAGAGCAGCACGTCGGCGCACTCGTCCTCCAGCGCCTCGCGCCCGTGGAAATCAGCCGGCAGACCGTCGATCTCGTCGTCGCTTTTCCATTGGGTCAGCTCCAGCAGTTCGCCGGCCTCCAGGTTCAGCGACACGATCAAGTTGCGCAGCGAATGGAACTGGGCCCACTCGCGTGCATCGCGGAACGCCGTCACCAGCCGCTTCAGTTCGTCCAGATCGCCAGCCATCACCCGCTCTCCCCGTCCATGCTCGAACACCCCGGGCCCCGCCCGGCCATCGCCCGCCGCGGCCGCCGGAGCGGCGTCTGCGGAATTTGCTAAGCCCTTATTTCGCTTGATGAAACAGCCCGCGCCACGAGTGTCGAAAAACCCCGTTTTTCCTTGCACTCGACTGTCACCCTGATATTATGGCGCGCTCTTCGCCCGGCCATTCGGCGGCACGGGCGAGCCACACACAAAACAGGAAAAAAAGATGCCGATTTACCGCCTCGGAGAGCACACCCCGCAAATGCAGGACGGAGTGTGGATCGCGGAAACCGCCACCGTCATCGGCGATGTGCACCTCGGACGCAACGTCAATATCTGGTTCGGCGCAATCCTGCGCGGTGACAACGACCCGATCACCATCGGCGACAACACCAACGTGCAGGACGGCGCGGTGCTTCACACCGACGACGGCGTGCCGCTCACCATCGGCACCGACGTGACCGTCGGCCACAAGGCGATGCTGCACGGCTGCACGGTCGGCGAAGGCTCGCTGATCGGCATCAACGCCGTGGTGCTCAACAACGCCGTCATCGGCCGGAACTGCCTGATCGGCGCCAACTCGCTGATCCCGGAAGGCAAGGTGATCCCCGACCGCTCGCTGGTGTGCGGTTCGCCCGGCCGCATCATCCGCGAACTGAGCGACCACGAAGTCGCCAAGCTCAAGGCCAGCGCCGACAACTACGTGCACAACGCGCTGCGTTACCAGGAAAAGCTGGTCAAACTGTAAACGGTGCGCGAGCCCGGAATCCACCAGGACTCCAGGCTCGCGCGGCAGGCTGATCCGGCCCGCAGCGCGGGCGGCAGGTCAGCCGAGGGTCAGGATGATCGGCTGGTGATCGGAGGCGGCCGTCGCCTGGTCCACCGCCACCGCCGCGACCCGGTCGACCAGGTCGGCGCTGACGAAAAAATAGTCGCAGCAATACGGCCGGTCCGGCCACTCCGCGCCGTTGAGCCCCACCGTGTGCAGATGCGGGATGTCGCCGTAGCAGGCGCGCCAGGCATCCTCCCAGCCCGACACGTCGGCGCTGATCGGCGCGGTCATGCGGTAATACTCCGGGCTGCCCGGCTCGCAGTTGAAATCGCCGCACACGATCGCCGATGCCGGCCGCGGCCAGACCGCAAACGGCGAATCCGGCGCTGCGTCGTCGCGCGCCGTGGTGTCGATGGCGGCCAGCCGGACCGCGTCGCAGTGCAGCGTATGCAGCGCGATGATCTGCGTCATCCGCTGCATGCGCGAGTAGTACTCCAGATGGGTGTTCAGCACGCGCAGCGGACCGTGCGGCCCATCCACCACCAGCTCGAGGCAGCTGCGCTGCATGCTCGGCACACCTTCCTCCGACGGACGCGGCAGGCTGTGGCGGAAGACCTGGCCGACCGGCAGCCGGCTCAGGCTCAGGTTGCCGAACTGGCTGCGGCCACCGGCACCGTCGGGCAGATCGACGGCCGCCGCGAAATGGACGCTGTAGCCCGGAAAGGCCGCCGCCAGGCAGGCCACGCCATCCACCGCCACGCCGCCCTGCAGGCCGGCAAAACCGACCGCGACCTCCTGCAGGCAGATCACGTCGAAATCGCCCAGGGTGCGGATCGCGGCGATCGTGCGCGGCAGATCCACCACGCCGTCGGCACCCCGTCCCCACTGAATGTTCCAGCTCAATAACTTCATCGAAAAACCTTCGCTCCATGATCGAGATCCGGGCCGGCACGCCGTACCCGAACCTTCGCAACGGAGAATACCAAAGCTTGCGCAGCGCCCTCTGCGTCAATCCTCCGGGTGCCGTGCGCAATTGCCGGTCGCTGCGCAGGTCGCCCGTCGGGGCGGGATTTTTGTCACGGCCGGCAAAACCGCCCGCCGCCACGCGGCCGCTAAAGCGGCGGACCGGCCTGCCGTAAACCCCTTCGTACCCCGTTCACGATCCTGCCACGACCACAACCATGACCACACCCCAGGAACTCGTTGCCTGCGTCGAAAAGCTGGCCAGCCTTCCGGCCGTCTACCACCGCATCCGCGAACTGATCGACGATCCCGACAGCTCGATCCACCAGCTGGCCGAAGCCGTCGCCAGCGATCCGGGCATCACGGCCCGCGTGTTGCGGGTGGTCAATAGTGTCCTCTACGGCTTTCCCGGAAAAATAGAGACGGTCAGCCGCGCGGTCAATCTGATGGGGATGCAGCAGGTGCACGATCTGGTCCTCAGCACCGCGGTCGTCGGTGCCTTCGCCGGCATCCGGCCGGCCCGCCTGCACATG
>SSSX01000004.1 GCA_015657735.1 Zoogloeaceae bacterium | reverse complement strand
GTGATCGGTGCCGGCAAGGCCTCGGCGGCGATGGCCCAGGCCCTCGAACGCCACTGGCCGGGCGCGCTGTCCGGCCTGGTGGTGACCCGCTACGGCTACGCCGTGCCGTGCACGCGCATCGAGATCGTCGAAGCCGCCCACCCGGTGCCCGACGCCGCCGGCCGCGCGGCGGCGGCGCGCATGCTCGACGTGGTGGCCGGCCTCGGCGCCGACGATCTGGTGATCTGCCTGATCTCCGGCGGCGGCTCGGCGCTGTTGCCGCTGCCGGGCGACGGCGTCACGCTGGAGGACAAGCAGGCCATCAACCGCGCCCTGCTCAAATCGGGCGCGACGATTTCCGAGATGAACTGCGTGCGCCGCCACCTGTCGGCGATCAAGGGCGGCCGGCTGGCGGCGGCCTGCCACCCGGCGCGGGTGGTCAACCTGCTGATCTCCGACGTGCCCGGCGACAACCCGATGGACATCGCCTCCGGCCCCACCGTCGCCGACCCGACGACCTGCGCCGATGCGCTCGAGATCGTCCGCCGCTACGCCATCGAGCTGCCCGCCGGCGCCCGCCGGCTGCTCGAAAGCGGCGGCGGGGAAACCGTCAAGCCCGGCGACGCGCGTCTTGCCGGGGTCGCCACCCACCTCATCGCTACCCCGCAGATGGCCCTCGAAGCCGCCGCCGACGTGGCCCGCGCGGCCGGCGTCACGCCGCTGGTCCTCGGCGACAGCATCGAGGGCGAGGCGCGCGACGTCGGCAAGGTCATGGCCGCCATCGCGCAGCAGGTGCAACGCCACGGCCAGCCGCTGGCGGCGCCGTGCGTGCTGCTGTCCGGCGGCGAGACGACGGTGACGGTACGCGGCAACGGCCGCGGCGGGCGCAACGTCGAATTCCTGCTGGCGCTGGCGATCGCGCTGGCCGGCGCGCCGGAGGTCTATGCGGTGGCCGGCGACACCGACGGCGTCGACGGCCTCGAGGAAATCGCCGGCGCCCTCGTCACCCCCGACACCCTGGCACGCGCCTGGGCGCAGGGCATCCGTCCGCGCGACAGCCTCGACGCCAACGACGGCCACGGCTTCTTCGAAGCCCTCGGCGACGCGCTGGTCACCGGCCCGACGCTGACCAACGTCAATGACTTCCGGGCGATCCTGGTGACCTGACCGGCGGGCCCGATTCCCGTGGGGGCGAATCCATTCGCCCCCAGTCGGATGAACGACATCCGCGGGCGAATGAATTCGCCCCCACGCATAAAACAACGAGGAGACACACATGAAGAACATCAAGGCACTCACGCTCGACGACGTGAAGTGCATCGCCGCGGCCGCCGAGGCCGAAGCCATCGCCTGCGGCTGGGCGGTCAGCATTGCCGTCTGCGATGCCGGCGGTCACGCCCTGTGGCTGCAGCGCATGGATGGCGCGCCGCCGATGAGCGCCGCCGTCGCCCCCGAAAAGGCCCGCACCTGCGTGCTCAGCGGCAAGCCGAGCAAGGCCTTCGAAGACATGGTGAACAACGGCCGCATCGCCGCGCTGGCGATGCCGGTGGTGCCGCTCGAAGGCGGCGAGCCGATCGTCGTCGACGGCGGCATCGTCGGCGCGGTCGGCGTGTCCGGCGTGCGCTCCGGCGAGGACGCCCAGGTGGCCCGCGCCGGCGTCGCCGCGGTGGTGGCCGCCGCGCCGGCACGGACCGAAAGGAAGGTGGCATGATGAAACGCCAGCGCCGCGCCCGCATCCTCGCCACCCTCGGCCCGTCGAGCTCGACCCGCGAACGCATCCGCGCCCTCGTCGACGCCGGGGCCGACGTGTTCCGCCTCAATTTCAGCCACGGCAGCCACCCCGACCACGCCGAACGCCTGCGCCTGATCCGCGAAGTCGAGCAGGAAGTCGGCCGCCCGCTCGGCGTGCTGATGGACCTGCAGGGCCCCAAGCTGCGCGTCGGCCGCATCGCCGGCGGCAAGGTCGTCCTCGAAGCCGGCCAGCCTTTCCGGCTCGATCTCGACCCGGCCGACGGCGACGTGCGCCGCGCCGGCCTGCCGCACCCGGAAATCTTCGCCGCGCTCGAAGCCGGCACCGAGCTGCTGCTCGACGACGGCAAGCTGCGTCTGCGCGTCGACCGCTACGGCGCCGATTTCGCCGACACCACGGTGCTGGTCGGCGGTCCGCTGTCCGACCGCAAGGGCGTCAACGTGCCCGGCGTGGTGCTGCCGATCTCGCCGCTCACCGCCAAGGACCGCGCCGATCTGGCCTTCGGTCTCGAACTGGGGGTGGATTGGGTCGCGCTGTCCTTCGTGCAGCGGCCGGAAGACATCGACGAAGCCCGCGCGCTGGTCGGCGATCAGGCGTGGATCATGGCCAAGCTCGAAAAGCCGTCGGCCATCGAGTACCTCGACGCCATCGTCGCCCGCGCCGACGGCGTGATGGTGGCGCGCGGCGATCTGGGCGTCGAACTGCCGCCCCAGCAGGTGCCGGTGCTGCAGCGCCGCATCGTGCGCGCCGCGCGTGCCGCCGGCCGCCCGGTGGTGGTCGCCACGCAGATGCTCGAATCGATGATCACCGCGCCGGTACCGACCCGCGCCGAAGCCTCCGACGTGGCCACCGCGGTCTATGAAGGCGCCGACGCGGTGATGCTGTCGGCCGAATCGGCGTCCGGCCAGTATCCGGTCGAAGCGGTGACGATCATGGACCGCATCATCGCCGAGGTGGAAGCCGATCCGGCCTGGCGCGACGAACTCGAAGCCGGTCACACACCGGCCGCCGCCACCACGCCGGACGCCGTCTGCTGCGCGCTGCGGCGGGTCGCCACGCTGCTCGAACCGGCCGCCACGGTGGCCTTCACCAGTTCCGGCTTCAGCGGCCTGCGGGCCAGCCGCGAGCGGCCGGCGGCGCCGATCCTGGCGCTGACCCCGCGCCTCGCCACGGCGCGGCGCCTGGCGCTGGCGTGGGGCGTGCACCCGGTGCCGTTCGACGAGGTGCACGACATCGGCGAGATGATCGCCCACGCCACCGCCGCCGCCGTCCGCGAAGGCGTCGCCGCGGCCGGCGACACGGTGGTGGTGATCGCCGGCATCCCCTTCGGCGAGCCGGGAAGTACCAACCTCCTGCACATCGCCCGGGTGCCGGCGGGAGAATGAGCCGTGGGTGGCTTGTCACCGTTTGCGGTGACAAGCCACCTCCTCGCGCCCCCCCGCGTAGGGGCGACTTCAGTCGCCCGCGGAGGAAAAACGGGGGGACCGACTTGGTCTAACCGGTTGAGGGCGACTGAAGTCGCCCCTACGGGACAGAGGGCGATCGAGGGGGACTACGGCGCATGGGGCCGGGCCTGATTCAATCCAGGTGAGGACAGGCGATGGATCGCTACACCGAACTGCGCAGTTTCGTGCTGGTCGCCGAGAAGGGCAGCTTCGCGTCGGCGGCGCTGGTCGAGCGGGTCACGCCGGTGGTCATGGGGCGCCGCCTCGATGCGCTGGAAGGGCGCCTCGGCGTGCGCCTGATGCACCGGTCGACGCGTGGCCTGCACCTCACCGAGCCGGGCGAGCGCTTCCTCGAACAGGCGCGCCAGCTGCTGCGCGATTTCGACGAGGTCGAGGCGGCCATCGGGGCCGGTCGCCACACGGTGCGCGGCCATCTGGTGGTGTCGGCGCCGGCGGCTTTCGGGCGGCGTCACGTGGCGCCGCACGGCCCGCGCTTCCAGACCCTGCACCCCGACCTGAAGCTCTCGTTTAACCTCACCGACAGCGTCGTCGATCTGGTCCGCGAGGGCTACGACATGGCGATCCGCATCGGCGAGGTGACCGATCCGAACTACGTGGCGGTGCGGCTCGCCACCAACCGGCGGGTGGTGTGTGGCACGCCGGATTACTTCGCGCGCCACGGCACGCCGGCATCGCTCGACGATCTGGCCCGCCACAACTGCCTGGCCTTCAACCTGCAGGGCGGCCAGCAGCGCGGCTGGTCGTTCCGCAAGGACGGCCGGGTGGTGGCGGTGAAGGTCGGCGGCGATCTCAGCTGCAACGACGGCGAGCTGCTCTACGACTGGGTGAAACAGGGCCTCGGCATCGGCTGGCGGTCCACCTGGGAGATCGAGGGCGAGCTGGCCCGCGGCGAGCTGGTCACCGTGCTCGACGACTTCGCACTGCCGGCCTACGACATCCAGGCCGTCTATCCCCAGCAGCGCTACCTGCCGGCCAAGATCCGCCACTTCACCGATTATCTGAAAAAGGTCTACGCCGCGCCGGGCTACTGGGCGCGCCAGCCTGCTCCTCCGCTCGCGACACCGTCAGCAGGTGACCCGTCCTGATCCGCCCGAGCAGCTGCGGATCGTCCTCGAGCCGGCCCAGCACATGGCCCGGCGCCCGTCGCCGGGCATCCGGCGCCGGGCCGAAGGGCAGCGCGATCGAGGCGCCCTCCGGCCAGTAGCACACCGAGCCCGCTTCGACCGCCTGCCGTGCCGGACCGTCCGGCCGCAGGCGCAGTGGCGCGCTCAGGTACACCTCGGCGCCGCGCGTGCTGGCGGTGGCGCGGATCGGCAGCGCGGCCAGCATCGCGCGGGCGCCGGGGGTGTCGTCGAGGCGGGCGAAGACCTCGCCCCAGTCCCAGGCAATGCGAATCCGCATCGGCGTCTCCGGTTGGTTCTTCGGGACGCCATGCTGCGCCGGCCGGCCGGCCGCCGGAAGCCGTCAGCCGGTCGTTTCTGCCGGTAGGCCAGGTATCGACAGCGGGCGCCGGGCCGGGTACCGTCTGCTGCATCGCCGCATGCCCTCAAGAGGCGCGGGCGCGAACCGATAAACACAGGATGATTCCGATCGCCTCCCGGATGTGACCCGATGACCCGGCGCCCGCAGCGGCGCGCCCGCGGCATGGCCGCGGCGGCGCCCCGTCCGAAGCCCTGCGCCTGCGCGTCCGCGCCGCGGGAGGGCGCGCTGCCGGGCGTCGCCATCGTGCTGGCGCTGCTCCTGTGCGCCGCGCTGGGGGCCGGGCCGGCGTGGGCCGAGGTGGCGCCCGAGGCCCAGTTGCGCGCGGCCTATCTGGTCAATTTCCTCAAATACGTCGAATGGCCCGACGGCAGCGGCGGGGCGACGATCTGCCTGGCCGGCCGCGACACCCTCGGCAGCCAGCTGGCGAGCTACGAAGGACGCATCATCCTGGGGCGCGAGCTGCGCATCCGGCGGGTCACCCAGCCCGACCAGCTGGCCGACTGCCAGGAGCTGTTCGTGCCCGAAGGCGACGAGGAGCGCCTCGATGGCCTGCTCCGCGGCGGCGGCCGGCCGGCGCTGCTGACCGTCGGCGAGAGCGCCGCCTTTGTGCACCAGGGCGGCGGGGTGGCGCTGCTGCGGGTGGACAACCGGCTGGTCTTCGATGTGAACCTCGGCGTGCTGAACCGCGCCGGGCTCAAGGTCAGTCCGCAGATGCTGCGTCTGGCGCGCGACGTGGTGGGCGTGCCGCGATGAGCCGTCATTCCTTCGACCTCACGGCGCGCCTCGAGCGCCTGCCGATCCGCCGCCAGCTGGCGTGGATCGTCGCCATCGCGGTGGCGGCCGGGCTGGCCTTCATTTTCCTGATCGTCGGCGTCGCCCAGCTGCGCGACAGCTACGCCATGCGGGCCGCCAAGCTGCGTTCGGTGGCCGGCGTGGTCGCCTTCAATGCGTCGGCGGTGCTCGAATTCCAGGATGCCCGCGGCGCCGCCAACCTCTTCCGCGCCCTCGAGAGCGACCCCGACATCGTCGCCGCCCGGCTCGTCCAGAAGGACGGCACCTTCCGCCATACCTACGTCGCCCGCGGCTGGAACGCGCCGCTGCCGCCCGAGCCGGCACAGCACGCCGACGACGGCCTGGTCACCCGCTTCGACTGGACGACGCTGTCGGTCGTGGTGCCGATGTACAGCGGCGGCGAAGCGATCGGCGCGCTGACCATCGTCAGCCGGCTCGACAGCTTCTGGGCGGCCGTCGGGCTGCGCCTGGCGGCCTTCGGGGTGGCGCTGGCGCTGGCCTTCCTGCTTGCCATCGGCATTGCGCGGCGCCTGCAGCGCTCGATGACCGGCGCCGTCGCATCGCTCACCGACACCGCCCGCCGGGTGTCCGAATCGCGCGACTTCACGCTGCGTGCCGACAAACGCAGCAGCGACGAGATCGGCCAGCTCGCCGACGCCTTCAACGCGATGCTCGCCGAACTCGCCACCCGCGACCGCGAGCTGGCCGCCCAGCGCGATCTGCTCGAGGACACCGTCGAAGCCCGCACCCACGAATTGCGTCTGGCCAAGGACGCCGCCGAGCGCGCCAACCGCGCCAAGAGCCAGTTCCTGGCCAACATGAGCCACGAAATCCGCACCCCGATGAACGGCATCATCGGCGTCGCCGAGCTGCTCGAGGCCGGCACGCTCGACCTGCGCCAGCGCGAACTGCTGGCCAATCAGCGCGCCTCGGCGACGCTGCTGCTGCACCTGCTCAACGACATCCTCGACTTCTCGCGGATGGAGGCCGGCAGCCTCGAACTCGAGGCGCTGCCCTTCAACCTGCGCGAGACGATCGACGAGACCGTCGCGGTGTTTGCGCCGACCGCCCGCAAGAAGGGGCTGGACATCCAGTGCGAGCTGGCCCCCGACCTGCCCGACCTGTTCCGCGGCGACGCCCACCGGATACGCCAGATCCTCAACAACCTGCTCAGCAACGCGGTCAAGTTCACCGACCGCGGCGGGGTCCGCATCCACTGCGGGCTGGACGGCGCCGGGCCGGCGCGGGGCGTGGTGCTGCGCGTGCGCGACAGCGGCATCGGCATCGCCGCGGCGGCCTGCGAAAAGATCTTCGACCCCTTCCGCCAGGCCGACAACAGCACCAGCCGCCGCTTTGGCGGCTCCGGTCTGGGGCTGGCGATCGTCCGCGATCTGGTGCGCCTGATGGGCGGCAGCATCGGCGTGGACAGCCGGCCGGGCGCCGGGGCGGAGTTCATCCTGCACCTGCCGCTGGCGGCGATCGACCCGGTGCGGCGCATTCCGGCCTGGGTGGCCGGGCTCAAGGGACGGCGCGTCGCCGTCGTCGGCGCCGATCTGGAGCGCGCCACGCGCTGGGCCGGCCTGCTCGCCGTCGGCGGAATGGTCGCCGAGATCCGCGCGGCCGGCACCGCGGCGTCCGACCGGCCCGACGCGATCGTCGTCGACGAGGGCCTGTGCGCCGGCCTGACCGCCGCGCGGCCCGGCGTGGCGGGGCCGGATGGCGTGCCGGTGCTGCTCGTGCGCAGCTTCCTGCCCCCCGCCGAGCGGCGGCCGGCGCGGCCGGCGTGGGTCGGCGGCGAGGTCCACGAGCCGCTGTCCGACCTCGCGCTGTGGCGCGGCCTGGGCCAGCTGTGGGGCGTCGACAGCGGCCCGCGGCGGCGCCGGCCGGGGCCCGACGGCCTGCGCCGCGGCCTGCGCGTGCTGATGGTCGAGGACAACGACGTCAACCAGCTGATCCTCGGCGAGATCCTGGAACGCTTCGGCTGCCACTGCGCCAGCGCCGACAACGGCGCCGAAGCCCTCGCCGTGCTCGCCGGGTCGAGTTTCGACGTGGTGCTGATGGACGTCCAGATGCCGGTCATGGACGGCCTGACGGCGACCCGCCGGCTGCGCCAGCGCGAGGCGGCGGAAGGGCGGCCGCGTCAGCTGGTGATCGCCCTCACCGCCAACGCGCTGGCCGGCGACCGCGAGATGTGCCTCGCCGCCGGCATGGACGACTACCTCACCAAGCCGGTGACCTTCGAGGCCCTCGGTGCCGCCTTCGCCCGCTGGTTGCCGGCCGCCGCCGGCGTGGCACCGTCCGCCCCGGAGCCGGAGGCGGGCGCCGACGCGCAAGCCGGCGCCGACGCGGCGCCGCCGCCGGTGCTCGATCCGGACTACCTGCGCGCCACGCTCGGCGACGGCGCCGATCAGGTCATGCCGGCGGTGCTCGACTCCTACCTCACCGAAGGCGCCCGTCAGATGGCGGTGCTGACCGGGCTCGACGACAATTTCGACCGGCGGCTGGTGGCGCGCATGCTGCACAACCTCAAGAGCTCCAGCGCGGCGATCGGCGCCATGCCGTTCTCGGCGCTGTGCAAGGCCGCCGAAGCCGCCGCGCGCGATGGCCGCTGGGACGAGGTGCGCGGGCGGCTGCCGGAGCTGGCCGGGGCGTTCGGGCCGCTGTGTGTCGAGGTCAAGGCGCTGCTCGATTCGCTCGGAGGGGCCCGGCGTGAATGAAGTGCGCATCCTCGTCGTCGACGACGAACCGGTCACCCGCATCATCACCGAGACGGTGTTGAGAGGGCAGGGCTTCGTGGTGCGCAGCACCGAATCGGCCGAAGCGGCCTTCGCGGCGCTGGCCGGCGGCTTCGCCCCGCAGCTGATCCTGCTCGATGTGGTGATGCCCGGCATGAGCGGCTACGAAGCCTGCCGCCGCCTGCGCACCGACCCGCGCTACGAGCACCTGCCGATCGTCATGCTGACTTCCCTCGACGACCAGAAATCCATCGACGAAGCCTACTTCAGCGGCGCCACCGACTTTTTCACCAAGCCGCTCAACATGCCGCTGCTGCCGCACCGGGTACGCCACCTGCTGCGCTCGGCGATGACCTTCCAGCAACTGCTCGACAGCCGCGCAACCCTGCTGACGACCCAGCGGCTCGCCTGCCTCGGCGACTGGGAGCTGGACGGCGACGGCACCCTGGTGAATTGCTCCGAGCAGTACCGGGCCATCCTCGGCATCGGCCGGCCGCCGTGTCCGGCGGTGGCGCTGATGGCGCGGGTGCACCGCGAGGACCGTGCCCTTCTCGAGGCCGCCCGCGCCGGCCTCGCCTGCGGCGTGCCCTACCAGCTCGACTACCGCCTGACCGGCCGCGACGGCAGCTTCACCCACCTGCACGAAGTGGGCTACCCCAGCCCGGCCGGCGCCGGCGGCGGCGGCTACGGCTACACCCAGGACATCACCCAGCGCGTCGTCGCCGAGGAGCAGGTGCGCCAGCTGGCCTGGTACGACCCCCTCACCGGCCTCAAGAACCGCTCGCGGATGGCCGAGCTGATGGCCGGCGGAATGGCCGGCGCGCAGGGTGAGGCGCTGCCGCTGACGCTGTTCTTCATCCAGCTGTCGGGCCTGCGCAAGTTCTCGCTGCTGGTCGGCCAGGCCGTCGCCGACGTCGCCCTGCAGGCCCTCGGCGAGCGTCTCAAGCGCTTTCTGGCCAGCGACGCGGCGGCGCTCACCGGTTTCGATCCCGACCTGCTGCTGCGCGCCAACCTTGGCCGCTACGACGAATCCGACTTCCTGCTGTCGCTGCCCGGCGAGCATTCCCGCGAGCGCCTCGGCGAATTTGCCGACGCGCTGCTGGTCACCGTCGCGGCACCGCTGCCGGTCGGCGACGAGGAGCTGCGGATGGCCCCGGCGATCGGCATCGGCCGCTGCCCGGCGGACGCCCGCGAGGCCCACGAACTGATCCGCTGCGCGATGTACAGCGCCACCCTGGCCGGCGGCGACGGCACCCGTCCAGTCGTCTTCTTCGACCCCGCCCACGACGCCGTGGCGGCCTCGCGGCACCTGCTCGAGCGCCAGTTGCGCAGCGCCATCGACGTCGGCGACCAGCTGCTGCTGTACTTCCAGCCCAAGGTCGATGCGCTCACCGGCGCCCCGGTCGGCGCCGAGGTGCTGATGCGCTGGCGCCACCCGGCGCGCGGCATGGTCAGCCCCGGCGAGTTCATCCCGCTCGCCGAACGCACCGGCCTCATCCGCCCGATGACCGACTGGCTGCTGGCCCAGGCCGTCGAGCAGATCGCCGCCTGGCACGGCGCCGGCCTGCTGCCCGGGCGCATCAGCATCAACATGTCGGCCCACAGCTTCTACGGCGGCGGCCTGGTGCGCCTGCTCGACGACATCCTGGCGCGCACCGGGGTTGCCGGCGCGCAACTGGTCGTCGAGATCACCGAAGGCACGCTGATGCACGACCACGCCGCCGCGCTGCAGGTGCTCACCGCGCTGCGC
>SSSX01000363.1 GCA_015657735.1 Zoogloeaceae bacterium | reverse complement strand
TACCGGATCGCCTGATCAGAAAGATCGAGAAAGAGGCCAAGCAGCGCTTGGCTTCTCAATCGAACAGCGCGTTACTACGGGTGTCGCAACGATCAACCCCAAGGAGCAAGAGATGAACACCAACCAACAGATCCCCGCTACCCAGAACGAAGCCTGGGGCTTCTGGGGCACGATGAACGAACACGCCAGCGCCGCGTGGCCTCTGGCGATGACCGCCATCTCAGACGCCACCAGCCAGCCCCTCGAATCAGTCCTGGTCTTCCTCGACAGCCGCCACGGACGCCACTTTGCGGACGATGTGCAAAACGGGCTGTACGGGGGCCAGACCCTGGCGGACGCGATCACCGCCGCCACCCAACAGTGGATGGGCTGGACGATTGGCCGCCAGACCAGCAAGCAGTACGGCATCCCGCGCGGCCTGCCTTACCTGACGGGGTTCGTGATTCATTGCGAGATCGCGGAAGAGTCGCTCGCCGCCTGATCTTCGAACAGCGCGCCATCCGACTCACGGGTGGCTTGCTTGCCAGTCCATTCCTGCCAGCGGCGCACGATCACGTCCGCGTACTTGGGATCGAGTTCGATCAGCCGCGCCAGCCGCCCTGTCTTTTCGGCGGCAATCAGCGTCGTGCCGGAGCCCCCGAACGGGTCGAGCACCACGTTGCCCGGTCGGCTCGAATTGCGGATCGCGCGCTCGACCAACTCCACCGGCTTCATCGTCGGATGCAGGTCGTTCTTCTGCGGCTTCTTGATGTTCCAGACATCGCCCTGGTCGCGGTCGCCGCACCAGTGACGTTGCGCGCCCTCGGGCCATCCGTACAGGATCGGCTCGTACTGGCGCTGGTAGTCGGCCCGGCCCAGCGTGAAGGTGTTCTTGGCCCAGATGATGAACGTCGACCACTTTCCACCGGCGGCACGGAACGCTGCCTGCAGCACATCCAGTTCGCTGGACGACATTGCCACGTAGATGCCGCCCCGGCAGTTCCCGATGGTTGGCGTCAGCGCCGCCAGCAGGAAGTCGTAGAAGCCGTCGCCGAGGTTGTCGTTCAGGATCGCGCGATCCTTGCCGCGCATCTTGTCCTTGGCGCTGTTGGCGTAGTTCACGTTGTACGGCGGGTCGGTGAATACCATATCCACCGGCTCGCCATCGAGAACCCGGTCGTAGCTCTCAGCCACGGTGGAGTCGCCACACAGCAGACGGTGGCCACCGAGCAGCCAGACATCGCCCGGGCGCGAGACGGGTATCTCTGACACCTCGGGCACCGCATCGTCATCGGTTTCACCTTCGCCGTCCGTCTCGTCGCCCGCCATCAATTCCGCCAGTGCATCGGCATCGAAGCCGGTCAGCGACACGTCAAAGTCGTCGTCCTGCAGTGATGCGATCTCGATGCGCAGCATCGCGTCATCCCAGCCCGCGTTCTCGGCGATGCGGTTGTCCGCGATCACCAGTGCCCGGCGCTGCGTCGGGCTCAGATGATCGAGCACCACCACCGGCACCACCGCCAGCCCGAGCTTCTGCGCAGCAGCAAGCCGTCCGTGACCGGCGACGATCACACCGTCGCTACCGGCGAGGATCGGGTTGGTGAATCCGAACTCGGCAATCGACGCAGCGATCTGCGCCACCTGATCGTCCGAGTGGGTGCGCGCATTGCGGGCATAGGGCAGCAGCTTGGCGGTCGGCCACTGCTCGATCTTGTCGGCAAACCACGAGGCGGTCATTGCGCTGCCTCCGTGGTGGCCAGACGTTCACTGGCGAGGTCATCGAAGGATTGGCCAGTGGCCAGCAGCGTGACGGGCACGCCGGGGTGGTTCTGCTGGAAGCGCTTGATGGCGACGTCCACGTACTCCGGCGCGATCTCCACGCTGCGGCACACACGACCGGTGCGCTGGGCGGCGAGCATCGTCGTGCCGCTGCCGCCGAAGGGTTCGAACACGATGTCGCCCGCGTCCGTGTAGGCCTCGATGACGAACTCCGGCAGCGCCACCGGGAACACGGCCGGGTGGTCGATGTCCTGCCCGATCTTGCCCTTGTGGCGCATCACGCGAATCACCGAGTCGGGAATCCGGGTGTCCTGAGTCGGCTGCCCCTTGTGCGTCCAGCCGCCGACCTCGCCGTCCTTGCCGCGCATCGCCGTAGACGAGCCATCGGCACGCAGGTGCGACTCCTGGCCCGCGTGCTTGCAGGGCACGATCTTGTTGGGCTTGCGGCTGCTGCGGTTGAAGTGAAAAACGAACTCGAAACTCGGCGCAAAGCGACCAGCCCAGTCTCCGGGCATCCCCGGCCCTTGATCCCAGACGTACCACGCGAAGCGTCGCCAACCCTGCGTGCGCATCCAGCCAAGCCACGCATCCCAATACGGGATGACTTCGTTGTCGCGGTGGATCAACCCGAGGTTGACCAGCACCTGGCCGTCGTCGGCCGTTGGCACGTTGGCAAACACGCCGCGCATCAGGCCATCCCAATCCTTGACACCGCCGCTGGTGTAGTCACGCTGGTTGCCGTAAGGCGGTGAGGTGAAGCACAGCCGTGCCGCATCGCCCTGCATCAGCGTGGCGACTGCTGTCGGGTCGGTGGCATCGCCACAGATCAGACGGTGGGAGCCGATGGCCCAGACATCGCCGGTGCGGGACACCGGCACCACAGGGGCATCCGGCACATCATCAGCAGCGTCTGGCTCGTTGTCATCTGCCTCCTGGTCGGCGTCATCGGTTTCCACCTCGTCAGCGAGCAAGGCCTCGATCTCAGCATCCTCGAAACCGGTCAACGCAAGGTCGTACCCGGCCTCGGACAGCTCGGCCATTTCCAGCGCCAGCATCTCTTCGTTCCAACCGGCGTCGAGCGCCAGCCGGTTGTCAGAGATGACGTAGGCACGCTTCTGTGTGGGCGAGAGGTGCGCCAGTTCTATGACCGGCACCTGATCCAGCCCGAGCTTGCGCGCGGCGGCCAGACGACCGTGGCCCGCGATGATCCCGTTGTCGCCGTCCACCAGCACCGGATTCGTCCAGCCGTACTCGACGATGCTGGCGGCGATCTTGGCCACCTGCTCATCCGTGTGCGTGCGTGGATTACGGGCGTAGGGGATCAGCGCCTCGACCTTGCGGTACTCGACGTTGAGCGTGTTCAGAATCGGTTCCTCAAAAAGAAAGCCCGCCGACGGAAAACCGTGGGCGGGCTCGTGATGGGTGCGGACTGGGGTGGGTGCAAACTGCAAACCCTGCAAACCTTGGTTTGCAGTCGGACGCTAGGCGAATGCCGCGCTCGCGCCCCCCGCATTGCGATTTGGGAAGGAAGGACCCCTTTTGCCTGGGCCCATCGCCTCAACCGTCACCGCTGTCCAGAAGATAGCCGAAATACTACCCCCGACCGGGCTGTTTTGTTGCAGGGCTGTCGGGCCTCGAAACGGACAAGCAAGGCAAAGCAGGGACAAGCGCGGCAAGCATTACCCTAAATTGCCCACGTTTTTGGAAGGCAACCGCTCGCCTTCGCTGTTGAGGTTCGCGGCCACGATCTCCATTGCCCTCTGCCAACGCCGCCACGCCGTCGTCCGGTCGCAGGCAAAGCGAATCGTGATGTCCCTCCAGCCGTAGCGCTTGGCCCGCATCCACACGAGGTGGCGCTGCTCGACCTCGAGCCACTGCACCCAGCGCATCGTCTCCAGCATACGGTCGATGGCCTCGGGGCTTGGTGGGAAGGGTCGGTACACCTTCTCGTCGGCAGCAAAGGCTTCCCACTCCTTGCGAACGAAGGCGGGCCAGCAATTGAAGTAGCCCTGCACACGTACAGGGGGCAGGCGTCGTCCGGTGGTGGCGGCCTCCTCGAAGCGTGCTGCCACGTCGTCGCTTGTCCACTCAGCCATGACGCGTCCCTCCCAGCCCGTACAGACGTTCACCAATGCGTCGCACGATCTCGCGCTCGATGAAGTCCAGACGGTCGTCGGACGCGTTGACCACCAGGATGTGCTGGTCACGCCAGCCACGTTCCTTGATGGCATCCAGATCCGTGGCTTGTGGCTGCAATCGACCAAGGGGGCAGCGGTATTGGGGTGTCGGAACCTTCACGTCACACCTCCTGCGTCTCGACTGCCCAGTGCAGCAGGGCCAGTGCGTCGGCTTCGTTGTCGTCGACTGGGGTGTGACCACGCTCGCGGACGGACGTGATCATTTCGTCCTTGCCTGCGTTGCCTTTGCCGGTTGCGTGCTTCTTGATCGTGCCGACCGGAACGCCCTGGTAGGGGATGTTGTGATGTTCACACCACGCAGTCAGGTGCCCCATGAATCCGCCGTAGGCGTGCGCCGCGTCAACGCCAGCGTGCCTCCGAACTTCCTCGAAGAACACCGCGTTGATGTGATTGCTGACCGACAGCAGTTCGTTGAGCCAGCGCTTGAATCGAAGGAAACGCATCCCGCCGCCTTCAAATCGCTGCGGCTTGAAGTGCTCCGTGCCGCTGGTGATGGTGCCGTCCAGGTGCTGCAGAGCCCACCCGGTGTGTGTGCCCAGATC